>CAKTOK010000025.1 GCA_934589835.1 uncultured Oscillospiraceae bacterium
AAATCGTGTTGTCGTCAAAAGCGGCACGAGGGTTCGAATCCCTCCCACTGCGCCAGAAAAGCCTGAACGATGCCATGTGGTGAAAGCCGCATGGCATCAGGCATCTTTGCAAAAACCCCGACCGCTCATGAGCTGTCGGGGCCATTTGTCAGAAGGAATATTCCGGCGGGACCGGCGCAGCTTGCCGGACAGTCCCCCGCGAAAGGAGTGCATCACGCTTGGCTGCTGCCACCACGAAAGACATGACCCATGGCATCCCCTGGCGGCTCATCGCCGGATTTGCTATCCCCATCTTCCTCAGCCAGACGTTCCAGCAGCTGTACAACACCGCCGACTCCCTGATCGTCAGCAACTTTCTGGGCGACAACGCGCTGGCGGCCGTCAGCGCCTCCGGCCCCCTGATCTTCCTGCTCATCAGCTTTTTCGCCGGTGCGGCCAGCGGCGTGGGCGTAGCCATCTCCCGCTATTTCGGGGCGGGCGACTATGACAGGGTGTCCCGCACGGTCCACACCGCCGTGCTGCTGGGTCTGATCAGCAGCCTGATCCTGACCGTCATCGGCGTGGCGTTCACTCCCACGCTGCTGCGCTGGATGGATACGGATCCGGAGGTGCTGCCTGACGCCATCGGCTATTTCCGGTGCTATTTCGCCGGTGTCGGCGCGGGTGTGATGTACAACACCTTTACGGGCATCATGAACGCGCTGGGCGACAGCAAGCGGCCGCTGTACTTCCTGATCGTCTCGTCCCTGACCAACGTGGCGCTGGATCTGCTGTTTGTGGCGGTGCTGCGCTGGGGCGTGTGGTCGGCGGCGCTGGCTACCATCATCTCGCAGGCGCTCAGCGCCGTGCTGTGTGTGATCCACCTGTCCAAAAAGGGCACGATCTATCAGCTGAGGCTGTCCGCCCTGCGGATAGACGGGCCTCTGCTGCGGGAGATCCTGCGCTACGGCCTGCCCGCCGGCATCCAGAACTCCGTCATCGGACTTGCCAACGTGGTGGTGCAGACCAACATCAACGCCTTCGGCAAGATGGCCACGGCGGCCTACGGCGCGTACTCCAAGATCGAGGGCTTCGCGTTCCTGCCGGTGACCAGCTTCACCATGGCCATCACCACCTATGTGGGGCAGAATCTGGGGGCGGGGCTGAAGCCCCGCGCCAAAAAGGGCGCGATATTCGGCATCACGGCGGCGGCCATCATCGCCGAGCTCATCGGCGTGGCCACCTATCTGGCGGCGCCGTGGCTGGTAAGCCTGTTCTCCCGTACGCCGGAGGTCATCGAGCTGGGTGTGCTGGAGACACGCACCATCTGCCTTTTCTACTGCCTGCTGGCGTTCTCCCACGCCATTGCCAGCGTGTGCCGCGGCGCCGGCAAGGCCTTCGTGCCCATGACCATCATGCTGGGCGTATGGTGCGTGTTCCGCATCCTCTACATCACCATCATCATGCAGTGGCGGCATGAGATCGTCTATGTCTACTGGGCGTATCCCATCACATGGGTCATCAGCTCGGTGATCTATCTGTTCTATTTTCTGTTCTCCAACTGGCAAAACGGCTTCGACCCGAAGCCGGAGACGCCGGAGCATCATCACCATCATCACCATCACCACCACTGGTTCCACCACCGGTAACGTGTCAAAAGCGCCCGCAGTCGCAGGACTGCGGGCGCTTTCCGTGTCTTACAGGCTGTCCGGCTTGTTGACGCCGAAGCCCTCACCCAGGATCTCGTAGGCGTCGCACACGATGATGAACGCATCGGGATCGGCCTGCTTGACGATGGACTTGATGCTGACGATCTGGGCGCGGCTGAAGGCGCAGAGGATGACGTTCTTCGCACTGCCGCTGTAACCGCCGCGGCCCTCCAGCAGGGTAACGCCGCGGTCCAGCTCCAGCAGCTTGTCGGTGATGGTCTCGTACTGCTCGGAGATAATATAGGCCATCTTGGCGCCGTTTCCGCCGTAAATAACGCGGTCCATCACCTTGGAGATGATGAACAGCGCCACCATGGCGTACAGCGCCTGGGTCAGATCGCGGAACACCGCGGCGTAGGAGATGACCACGACGGCGTCAATGGCCAGGCACAGCGTCCCGATGGACAGGCCGGGCAGCTTCAGCTTCAGAAGCCGCGCCGCCAGCTCCGTACCGCCGGTGGTGGCGCTGTAGCGCATCATCAGGCCGCAGCCCAGGCCCACGATGACGCCGCCGTACACCGCGGCCAGCATGGGCTCCATGGGGCGGAAGGTGTAAACGCCGGCCAGCAGGTCGATCATGCCGGAGCTGACCAGCGTGGCGTACAGCGTGGCATAAAGCCAGTGGCGGCCCACCTTCGTCCAGCTCAGGACAAACAGCGGCAGGTTCAGCACGATGACGGCCATGCCAATGGGAACTCGGGGAAGGAAGAAGTTGATGATCTGGGCCACGCCGGTGAAGCCGCCCACGCTCAGATGGTTGGGGTCAAAGCACCAGTTGAAGCCTACGGCGTACAGCGCGCAGGAGAGGGTGATCATGGCGTACTGCCCCGCAATGGCTTTGATCTTATGATCCATAAGCAGCGTCCGTCCTTTTCTTCTCACGAAAATGTATATACAGTATACTATGCAAAACGCCGTTTGTCTACCACTGTTTACTCCACCAGCGGCGGCACGAACCGCTCGACGGCGGCGCAGCGTCCAGCTCGCGGGAGACGTAGACGGCCACCGATTCAGCAAACCGCACCGGCTCCGGTACGGGCGGCGCCAGCGCTGCGGCGCTGCGGCGAAAGCCGCGCTGACAGCCGCTCTGTTCCCGTACATGGGGTGTACGATCGCAGGGGGAAAACGAAAAGGAGGGCGTGCCTTGGGCACGTCCTCTCTTTTTTATTGATTCAATCCAGCGCATCGTGGCTCTCGAACACGTCCTGCACGGAGCCGTAGCGGTCCGCAGGCGGCGTTTCCTGCGGTGCGGCGCCTCTGGCCATTTGCAGCTCCTGCCATTTTTCGCGGGTGATCAGGAGCTGGCGGGGCTTAGAGCCCTCGAAGGGGCCGACGTAGCCGCGCTCCTCCATCTGGTCCACCAGACGGGCGGCCCTGGAATAGCCCAGCTTCAGGCGGCGCTGGAGCATGGAAACGGAGGCCTGCCCCGTCTCCAGCACCACCTCCACGGCAGCGGGCAGCAGCTCATCGCCGTCCTCGCCGTCGGCGGGTGCGTCGGAGGCGGCGGCCTTGCCCTTGTCGGACTTGGCGTCCACCGCCTGCTGGATCTTCTCGATGACATCCTGATCGTAGTGGGCCTCGCCGGCGGTGTCCTTCACAAAGGCCACCACCCGCTCGATCTCCTCCGGCGTGATGAAGCAGCCCTGCACCCGTGTGGGCTTGCTGTCACCCAGCGGAGAATACAGCATATCGCCCTTGCCCACCAGCTTCTCGGCGCCGGGGGTGTCCAGAATGATGCGGGATTCCATGGAGCTGGCCACGGCGAAGGCGATGCGGCTGGGGATATTGGCCTTCATCAGTCCGGTGATGACATCGGCGGAGGGACGCTGGGTGGCCACCACCAGATGCATGCCGGAGGCACGTCCCATCTGGGCCACACGGCAGATGGATTCCTCCACCTCCTTGGCGGCCACCAGCATCAGATCGGCCAGCTCATCAATGACCACCACCACGATGGGCAGCTTTTTCACATCCTCGTCCGTCTCGGAAAGGGCATTGTAGCCCGCCAGATCCTTCACGCCCTTTTCGGAGAACATCTTATAGCGCTTCATCATCTCAAATACCGCCCATTGCAGGGCGCCGGCGGCCTTCTTGGGGTCGGTGACCACGGGGATGAGCAGGTGCGGAATGCCGTTGTAGGGAGCCAGCTCCACCATCTTCGGGTCCACCATGATGAAGCGGACCTCGTCCGGCGTGGACTTATAGAGAATGCTGACGATGAGGGAGTTGGTGCAGACGGATTTGCCGGAGCCGGTGGTGCCGGCGATCAGCACATGGGGCAGCTTGGCGATGTTGCCCACGATGCTGCTGCCGCCGATGTCCTTGCCCACGGCGAAGGCCACGGGGGACGGGTGACAGGTGAACTCGCGGGACTCGATGACATCGCGGATACGCACGGCGGTGACGGTGCGGTTGGGGACCTCGATGCCCACCACGGAGATCTTGTTGGGTACCGGCGCCACGCGGACGCCGCTGGCGCCCAGCGCCAGCGCGATGTCGTCGGACAGGTTGGTGATCTTGCTGAGCTTGACGCCCTGCTCCAGCGTGAATTCGTAGCGGGTGACGCTGGGGCCGTGAACCACCTCGCCGGCGGCGGCATCTACGCCGAAGGACCGCAGGGCCTCGGCCAGGCGGCGGGAGTTGTTACGCAGCTCCGCCCCTATCTCGGTGCAGTTATCGGCGTGGTTCTCCTCCAGCAGGGTGATGGGCGGGTAGCGGTAGACCTCCTCGCCCTGCGCCAGCTCCTGCTCGATGGCCTGCCCCACCTCCTCGGCGGCGGACTGCACCTCCTGCTGAAGCTGGGCCTTCTTTTTCTTTTCAGGCACCGGCTCCTTCACCGGTGCAGACTCCTGCGCCGATACGGGCGCGGCGGGCTCCTTCCGGTCCAGTACCTCGTCCGGCGTCCGGACGGCGGCGGACCGGCCGGTGAAAAACGCCTTCCGTGCCCCGCTCTCCATCGCGGACGGCTCGCCGTCCAGCGGGATGTCGATGCTGGCCCGCTTTTTGGCGGGCCTCTCCTTGGCGGGCGCAGGCGGCGCCTGCCCCTGGGGCAGCGTCTCAAAGCCGTCGTCCAGCAGGTCGTCTTCCTCATCGTCCCAACGGCTGTCACGGTACTCGCGGACCTTGTTCACGGCCTGCTGCGGCGTCATATGCAGCGCGCCCAGCAGTGCCGCCAGCAGCAGCACCACGAATACCACGACGGACACCACCTTGCTCAGCAGCGCCTCGCTGCCCAGCGCCAGACCGCCGGCGATGACGCCGCCGCAGGTCAGGGCCTGCCCGTCCTTCCACAGCCGGGGCAGCAGGCCGCCGCCCAGCTCGTAGGCGGTGCGGCAGAGGAGCAGGTGGCACAGCACGCCCACCAGCAGCGGCAGCAGCAGCGTGCAGGCGGTACGCAGGATCACAGGGCGGCCCTGATGCCGCAGCTGGATCAGCGCCGCGGCCAGCAGCGCCGGCGCCGCCAGATAGTAGCCGTAGCCCAGCAGGCCCCGAAGGGCCTTGGCGATAAACGTCAGCAGCAGCGCGTCCACATTGAAATAGCTCACCAGCACGCACAGTGCCAGCAGCAGGCAGACGATGCCGCCGATCAGCCGCGCCATGCCGTTATAGGCGGGCGGCTCCGGCTTGGGCGGCGCTTTTTTCCCTTTCGTTGTTTTCTTCTGTGTCGATGCCATAGTTTTCCTCACTTTTATCTCACTTGACGGCCTGCAGTACCAGCGTCAGGATGCCCACGGCCCAGCAGTAATAGGCGAACGCGCCGAAGCGTCCCTTATCCGCCACATACTTCAGCAGTCGGATGCACAGATACCCCACCACAGCGGCGGTGACGACGCCCACCAGATACATGGGTACCTCCGCGCCGTTGATACCGGCCTTCACTGCGTCGCCAATGGACAGGATGTTGGCCCCCAGCACGGCGGGGATGCTCAGCAGGAAGGAAAAGCGCACGGCAAACGTCCGCTCATACCCCACGAAGCAGCCGGCGGTGATGGTCATGCCGGAGCGGGAGACGCCGGGCAGCGTGGCCACCGCCTGTCCCACGCCCACCAGCAGGGCGTCTGCCCATGTGGCGCTGCGCTCAGTCTTGCGGCCCTTGCGTACCCGGTCGCACAAGAACAGCAGAAAGCCGGTAACGATCAGCGCCGCGCCCACGAATACCATATTATCGCCCAGACCCTGTACCGCCCTGCGGACAGGCAGCACCGCAAACAGCGGCAGCGTGCCCACGATGATGAGCAGGATCAGGCGGCGGGCCGGCGGCACCGGCGACGGCGTGGAGCGGTGGGCCAGATCGCCGATGCCCCGGAAAAACTCCACCACCATGGCGCAGATATCCTTCCAGTAGGCCGCGAATACCGCCGCCAGCGTGCCCAGGTGGAGCAGTACGTCAAAAAACTCCGGCACGCTGCCGGCGCTCTCCAGCCCCAGCAGGTTCTGGGCGATGGCCAGATGGCCGGAGCTGGAGATGGGCAGGAACTCCGCCACGCCCTGTATCAGGCCCAGCAGGAAGGCTGTCAAGTATGTCATAGCTGTACCTCACGTCAAATTCAAATACAAATTGTTATATATTGTCGAAAGTATCCCATTTGTTGTCAATGCAGTTTCCATAACAAGGATATTGTAGCACACATCAGGGGAAAATGCCACTGGAATTTGGCAGCGTCAGGGTACGGGCGAAAGTTTCGTATTGCGATATTTTTTCATAAAATATTGCATTTGACGAAGTTCACAAAAAGGCGGCAGACATTTTCTACGGCTTGCCCGTTGTGGGAAGCATACTTTTGTGGTATCCTGATACAAATATGGCATCAGTTGACAATGGCGGTACTGTCCCTGCCTGTCGGCTGATGGCTTGCAGAGGGCCACCCCTGCGGTATAACGGATGTTCTCAGGGGAAGGCCGCACAGGGGCTTTCCCCTGTCTGCATAGCTCAGAAAGGCGGTGAATGACACTGTATCAGGAAAAGATCGAGGCGCTGCAGGCAGCGGAGAGCCGTCTGCTGGCGCAGAAGGCCGCCGCACAGGCTGCGGCGGCGGAGCAGGTACGTCAGGCGGAAAAGGACGGCGCGGCTCTGATCGCCGAGGCGCAGGAGCTGGCGCGCCGCGCCGACGCCGACGCCCTGCGGCAGGCGGAGGCACAGGCCGCCGCGGAGCGGGCGGTCATGCTGGAGCGCACCGAGGAGGACTGCAGCGCCCTGCGGCGCGAGGCGCTGGCGCGCATGGATGCGGCCGTCTCCTACCTGCTGGAAAAGGTGGTGAAGCGGTAGATGGCCATTGTAAAGATGAAGCGCCTGCAGGTGCTGGCACTGGAGCGGGACCACGACAGGATGCTCCGGCAGCTCCAGCACATGGGCTGTCTGGAGATCAGTGAGCCGGACGCCCAGACGCTTCCCGACACGCTGCGCCGATGCGATACAGCGACGGCGGATTGTCTGGCCCGTCAGCGGCAGCTGCAAACGGCCATTGACACCCTGCGCCGCACGGCGCCGCCGGTCAAGACCGGTCTGCTGACGCCGCGAAAGCCCATCTCCGAGGCGGACTATCTGGACGATGCGGCGCTGGCAGAGGAGCTGGAGACGGCCCAGCGCGTCAACGAGCTGGCGGCGGAGCTGAACCGTCTGACCGCCCGGGAGACGCAGCTGCGCGGCGAACAGGCGGCCCTGCGGCCGTGGCGGAGTCTGGACATCCCCATGGAGCTGACGGAAACGCGCTGGACGGATGTGACCGCCGGTACGCTGCCCCCCTTCGCCCACTGGGACGAGGTGCAGGGCGCACTGGCGGCGGCGGTGCCGGAGGCGGAGGCGTATTCGCTGTACGCCGACAGGGAGCAGCAATGCATCCTGCTCCTGACCCATAAGAGTGTGACGGCTCAGGCGCTGGAGCTGCTGCGCGGCTTCGGCTTCGCCGCCGGACAGCTGAAGGGCCGGCGCGGCACGCCGGAGGAGAATCTGACGGCGCTGGAGGATGCGCTGGCGCAGACGGCGCAGGCAAAGGAGACGGCCCGTCAGGCCCTGACCGCGCTGGGCGGGCGGCTGCCGGACCTGCAGCTTTGCAGCGACCGGCTGGGCTCCCTGCTCATGCGGGAGGAGAACCGGAGACGGCTGCTGACCGATGGGTGCATCGTGGCCTTTGACGGCTGGGTACCGGCGGCAAAGGCGTCGAGGCTCACGGCGTGGCTGGACACGCTGGACTGTGCCTACGACCTGCGGGACCCCACGGCGGAGGAGATTCCCGACGTGCCGGTGGCCCTGCATGGCAACGTGCTGACCCGCTCCATGAACTGCATTACCGAGCAGTATTCCATGCCCGCCTACGACGGCGTGGACCCCAACCCCATCATGGCCCCGTTTTTCATCTTCTTTTTCGGCATGATGATGGCGGACATGGGCTACGGGCTGGCCATGATCGTGGGTTCCCTGCTCTTCCTGAAGAAAAAGCGGCCCGACGACCGGAGCTTCATGGAGATGATCTTCTGGTGCGGCATTATGACGTTTGTCTTTGGCGCGCTGACCGGCGGCTTTCTGGGAGACTTCATCCCTCAGCTGTGCAAGCTCATCGATCCGGCCAGCACCGTGGCGCTGCCGGCGCTGTTTGACCCGCTGAACGATACCATGGCCATCATGGTGGGCTCGCTGGTGCTGGGCGCGATCCAGGTGTTCACGGGCATGGCCGTCAGCGTGGTGGAGAAGTGCCGGAACGGCCATTTCCCCGACGCGCTGTTCGATGAGATCACATGGTGGATCATTCTGGCAGGCGGCGCTATGGCGCTGCTGGATGTGGGCAGCGTCGGCGGCGTACCGGTGGTGCTGTGCATCGGCGGCGTGATGCTGCTGTACGGCGCGGGCCGGGGCAAGAAGGGCTTCGGCAAGGTCACCGGCGTGGTGGCCGCCGTGTACAACGGCGTCACCGGCTTTTTCAGCGATATTCTGTCCTATGTGCGTCTGATGGCGCTGATGCTGTCCGGCGCGGTGCTGGCGCAGGTATTCAATATGCTGGGCGCTACCACCGGCAACATCGTGACGTTCGTCATCATCTCGCTGGTGGGCAACACCCTGAATCTGGCGCTGAACCTGCTGGGCTGCTACGTCCACGATATGCGTTTGCAATTTCTGGAATTCTTCGGGCGTTTTTACAAGGACGGCGGCAAGGCATTCCGTCCCCTGTGTATGCAATCCAACTATGTAGAGATCGTGAAGGAGGAACATGAGTAATGAGTATTCTTGAATCCATCGGCGGACTGGGTTTCGCCATTCTGGGCGCGGCGCTGACCGCCGGCCTGTGCTGCATCGGCTCCGCCAAGGGTACCGGCATGGTGGGTGAGGCCGCCGCCGGTCTGACCAGTGAGGATCCCGATAAGTCCACCAAATGCCTGATCCTACAGGTGCTGCCCGGCACCCAGGGTCTGTACGGCTTCGTGGCGCTGTTCCTGGTACTGGGCCAGGTGGGCGTGCTCAGCGGCAGCGCCGTGGACATCACCCTGTCCCAGGGCCTGTCCTTCTTCGCCGCCTGTCTGCCCATTATGCTGGGCGGCTGGCTCAGCGCCATCTTCCAGGGCCGTGTGGCCGCCGCCTCCATCAACATCGTGGCCAAGCGTCCGGAGGCCGCCACCAAGGGCATCATCTACTGCGGCATCGTGGAGTTCTACGCCATTTTGTCGCTGGTGGCCACCATCATGATCTCCCTGAACATTCTGAAGTAAGGCGGGTGCCGCTATGAACGGACTGGAAAAGATCGTTGCCCGCATGGAGGCGGATACACAGGCGGCGTGCGACGCGCTGGCTGCCAGCGCCGCCGAAAATGCCGCCGCCATCCTCCGGGACTGTCAGGCGCAGGCGGACGCGGCGGCACAGGACAGCGCCCAGCGTGCGGCGGCACAGGCCGCCGCGCATCTGGAGCATCTCAACGGCAGCAGCCAGCTGGCCTGCCGGCAGCGTGTGCTGGCCGCCAAGCAGCAGCTCATCGACGAGGCCTTCGCCCGCACGGCGCAGGCACTGACCGCGCTGCCGCAGGCGGAGTACGTCGACCTGCTGGCGTCGCTGGCCGCCGAAAACGGCAGCGGCGACGAGGAGCTACTGCTGTCCAAGACCGACCGGGACGCCGTGGGCGCGGCGGTGGTGGAGGCCGCCAACGCCAAAAAGCCCGGCGCCGCCTTCCGCCTGTCCGAGGAGACCCGTGACACCGGCGGCGGACTGGTGCTGCGGCGGGGACGGGTGGAGCTGAATTGCAGCTTCACGGAAAAGCTTCGCCAGCTGCGGCAGGAGGAGTCCTCCGCCGTAGCACAGCTGTTATTTGACTGAAAGGGGGCGACCCTTTGACTAAGCGCAGAAAGGACACGGACTACCTGTTCCTCTCCGCCCGCATCCGGAGCCTGGAGCGAAACCTGCTGACCGCCCAGCGGCTGGAGCAGCTTTTGCAGGCGCCGTCGGCGGAGAGCTGCTCCCAGCTATTGTCCGACCTGGGGTATGACCCCATCCGGGACGAGGCCACCTTACAGGCGAGCCTGAAAAAGCAGCGGGAGGACGTATTCGCCGAGCTGGAGCGGTTCATGCCGGAGAAGGAGCTGCTGGACGTGTTCCGCATCAAATATGACTACCACAACATCAAGGTGCTGCTGAAGGCGCCGGAGGGCGCGGAGCGTCTGCTGATGGACGCCGGCACCATCCCCGCCGGGGACTTACAGCGGCAGTACGCCGACAGCGGCAGCTGGCAGTTCCTCCCCGGCGACATGGCTGCCGCCGCCGAAAAGGCCGCCCAGCTTCTGGCGGAGACGGGCAGCGCCCAGCGCAGCGACTGTGTGCTGGACCGCGCCTGCTTTGCACAGCTGGAAAAGCTGGCGGCAGACAGCCGCTGCGGCTACCTCCAGCGCTATGTCCGCGCCACGATCGACGCCGCCAACCTCCGCTCACTGGTGCGGACGGAGCGGCTGCACATGGACCCCGGCTTTTTGCAGGAGGTGCTGTTCGAGGGCGGCAGCGTGCCGGTGGACACCCTCCGTGCCGGCGTCGGAAACGGCGTGGCCGCCCTGTTCCGCAGCACGGCGCTGCGGGAGGCGGCGGAGGAGGGCGAGGCGGCCGTCAAGGGCGGCAGCCTGACAGCCTTTGAAAAGGCCTGCGACAACGCGGTGCTGAAAACCGCCGCCGGCGCGCGGCAGGTACCCTTCGGGGTGGAGGTGGCGCTGGGCTACCTCATCGCCAAGGAGGCGGAGTGGACGGCTGTGCGCATCGTCATGGCCGGGCGTCTGGCGGGTCTGAGCGCCGACGCCATACGGGAAAGGCTGCGTGATGCATATGTATAAGATCGCCGTACTGGGCGACCGCGACAGTGTGCTGGGCTTCCGGGCACTGGGGCTGGACGTGTTCTTCGCCGACGATGCCGAGACGGGCCGCAAGACCCTGCACCGTCTGGCGCAGGAGAGCTACGCCGTGGTCTATGTGACGGAGCAGCTGGCACAGGATATGACGGCGGAGATCGCCCGCTATCAGGATGATATGCTGCCCGCCGTCATCCTCATCCCCGGCAAGGGCGGCGCACTGGGTCTGGCGGACCGGGCGCTGCACGCGGCGGTGGAACGCGCCGTGGGCGCGGATATTTCCTGAAAGGAGCAAGAGAATGGGTAAGATCATCAAAGTCTCCGGCCCGCTGGTGGTGGCCGACGGCATGGCGGACGCCAGCATGGCGGATGTGGTGCGCGTAGGCCCCCAGCATCTGATCGGAGAGATCCTGAATATGACCGGCGACCGGGCCTCCATTCAGGTATACGAGGAGACGTCCGGCCTCGGCCCGGGCGCGGAGGTGTCCACCACCGGCGCGCCCCTCAGCGTGGAGCTGGGTCCGGGCCTCATTGAGAACATTTACGACGGCATCCAGCGCCCGCTGGAGGAGATCGTGCGCCGCGTGGGCGCCAACATCACCCGCGGTATTCAGGTGCCGCCGCTGGATCGTGAAAGGCTGTGGGCCTTTACCCCCACGGCAGCCGCAGGCGATGTCGTCACCGGCGGCGATGTGCTGGGCACCGTGCCGGAAACGGAATCGGTGCTGCACAAGATCATGGTCCCCAACGGCGTCTCCGGCACGGTGGAATGGCTGGCGGAGGCGGGGCCGTACAGCATCACCCAGCCCATCGCCCGCATCCGCACGGCGGACGGCGCGGTACGGGAGCTGACCATGGTGCAGAAATGGCCGGTCCGCGTGGGCCGTCCCTATCAGAAGAAATTCCCGCCGGAGAAGCCGCTGCAGTCCGGCCAGCGCGTCATCGACACCATGTTTCCCATCGCCAAGGGCGGCACCGCCGCCGTGCCAGGCCCCTTCGGCTCCGGCAAGACCGTGGTGCAGCACCAGCTGGCCAAGTGGGCGGATGTGGACATCGTGGTCTACATCGGCTGCGGCGAGCGGGGCAACGAGATGACCGACGTGCTCCGTGAGTTTCCGGAGCTGACCGACCCCCGCACCGGCGAGAGCCTGATGAAGCGGACGGTGCTGATCGCCAACACCTCCGATATGCCGGTGGCCGCCCGCGAGGCGTCCGTCTATACCGGCATCACCATCGCCGAGTATTTCCGCGACATGGGCTACGATGTGGCCGTCATTGCCGACTCCACCTCCCGCTGGGCCGAGGCCCTGCGCGAGATGTCCGGCCGCCTGGAGGAGATGCCGGGCGAGGAGGGCTACCCCGCGTATCTGGCCTCCCGTCTGGCCCAGTTCTATGAGCGGGCCGGCGTGGTCCAGTGCATGGGCACGGAGGCGCGCACCGGTTCCCTCACCGCCGTGGGCGCGGTATCGCCCCCGGGCGGCGACCTCTCCGAGCCGGTGGCGCAGGCCACCATGCGGATCGTAAAGGTGTTCTGGTCACTGGATGCGTCGCTGGCCTATCGCCGCCACTTCCCTGCCATCAACTGGCTGAACTCCTATTCCCTGTATCTGGATGCGGTGGCGCCGTGGTTCGACACACACATGGGGCCGGACTTCATGCGAAACCGCAACCGCGCCATGCATCTTTTGCAGGAGGAGAACGAGCTGAACGAGATCGTGCAGCTGGTGGGCAAGGATTCCCTGTCCCCCAAGGATCAGCTGACGCTGGAGATCGCCCGTATGCTGCGGGAGGACTTCCTCCAGCAGAACGCCTTTATGGACGTGGATTCCTATTCCAGCTTTGACCGGCAAATGCGTCTGCTGTCGCTGATCCTGCACTATGAGGATCTGTGCCGCGACGCCATCGGCAAGGGCGTGGCGCTGGCGTCTCTGTTCGCCATTCCCGCCCGGGAGCGGCTGGGCTGGGCCAAGTACGCCGCCGCCGAGGAATACGCCGCCAACTATGCCAAGGTATCCGAGGAAATGGACGGTGAGATCGCCGATCTGGTGAAGAAAGCAGGTGAGGACGCATGATGAAGGAATACCGCACCATCCACGAGGTGTCCGGCCCCCTGATGGTGGTGGAGCACGTGGAGGGCGTCACCTATGACGAGCTGGCAGAGATCCAGCTCCACAACGGCGAGGTCCGCCGCTGCAAGGTGCTGGAGGTCAACGGCGACCGCGCCGTGGTCCAGCTGTTCGACTCCTCCGCCGGCATCAATCTGCGGGACGCCAAGATCCGGTTTCTGGGGCACCCTTTGCAGCTGGGCGTGTCCGCCGATATGCTGGGCCGCGTGTTCAACGGCATGGGCGAGCCCATCGACGGCGGTCCCGCGCTGCTGGCCGACAAATATATGGACATCAACGGCCTGCCCATGAACCCTGCTGCCCGCGACTATCCCAATGAGTTCATCCAGACCGGCATCAGCACCATCGACGGGCTGAACACGCTGGTCCGCGGCCAGAAGCTGCCCATCTTCTCCGGCTCCGGCCTGCCCCACGCCAATCTGGCGGCCCAGATCGCCCGTCAGGCCAAGGTGCTGGACGACAGCTCCAACTTCGCCGTGGTGTTCGCCGCCATCGGCATCACCTTCGAGGAGTCGGAGTTCTTCGTCCGGGAGTTCAAGCGTACCGGCGCCATCCAGCGCACGGTGCTGTTCACCAATCTGGCCAACGACCCCGCCGTGGAGCGTATCGCCACCCCCCGCATGGCGCTGACCGCCGCCGAGTATCTGGCGTTTGAGAAGGAGATGCACGTGCTGGTGATCCTGACGGACATCACCAACTACGCCGAGGCGCTGCGTGAGGTGTCCGCCGCCAAGAAGGAGGTCCCCGGCCGCCGCGGCTATCCTGGCTACCTCTACACCGACCTTGCCAGTCTGTACGAGCGGGCCGGGCGGAAGCTGGGCTGCAAGGGCTCCATCACCATGATCCCCATCCTGACCATGCCGGAGGACGACAAGACCCACCCCATCCCCGACCTGACCGGCTATATCACCGAGGGGCAGATCATCCTCAGCCGCGACCTGTACCGCAAGAATATCCTGCCGCCGGTGGACGTGCTGCCCAGCCTGTCCCGTCTGAAGGACAAGGGCGTGGGTGCCGGGAAGACCCGGGAGGATCACGCCCCCACCATGAACCAGCTGTTCGCCGCCTACGCCAGCGGCAAGGAGGCCAAGGAGCTGATGACCATTCTGGGCGAGGCCGCCCTCAGCCCCACCGACCTGCTGTACGCCAAATTCGCCGACGAGTTTGAAAAGCGCTATGTCTCGCAGGGCTTCGACGAGAACCGCACCATCGAGGAGACGCTGGATCTTGGCTGGGAGCTGCTGCGTATGCTGCCCAGAAGCGAGCTCAAGCGCATCAAGCCGGAGATGCTGGACAAGTACCTGCCGGAAAAGGAGTGACCGCCTATGGCCGGAAAAACTGTCAATCCCACCCGCATGGAGCTGACGCGGCTGAAGGGCCGTCTCAAGACGGCCCGCCGCGGTCACAAGCTGCTGAAGGATAAGCGGGACGAGCTGATGAAGCAGTTTCTGGAGATCGTCCGCCGCAACCGGCAGCTCCGCGCCAAGGTGGAGCAGGGGCTGAAGGAGGCCAACGATGCCTTCACCGTGGCCGCCGCCGTCATGGGACCGGAGATGCTGGAGCAGTCGCTGCTGCGGCCCCAGCGCTCCGTGTCGCTGGACGTGGACGCCCGGAACATCATGAGCGTCAACGTGCCGGTGTTCACGTTCCACACCGAGGGCGGCGAGGGCTCCCTCCTGCCCTACGGCTTCGCCCAGACCAGCGGTGAGCTGGACGCGGCGCTGGAGAAGATGCAAGAGGTGTTCGCCGATATGCTGGAGCTGGCGCAGGTGGAGAAATCCATGCAGCTGCTGGCGCAGGACATCGAAAAGACACGCCGCCGCGTCAACGCGCTGGAGTATGTGATGATCCCGGAGACGGAGAAGAACATCCGCTACATCACCATGAAGCTGGACGAGAACGAGCGCGGCAACACCACCCGGCTGATGAAGGTCAAGGATATGGTCTTGCAGGACGCCCATCATTATCAGCCGTAAGCACACAAAAAAAAAGAGAACCGCTCTGCGGTTCTCTTTTTTCTCATATGCGTCTATTATGCGTCTATTCGCCGTCGTCGCCGTTACCAGAATTTTTGGACGTAGCCCATATACCGGGTGCAGGCGCCGCGATCCCCCATTCCCCAGCGCAGCATCGAGCCGTCAAAGGGGTAAACGGGCTTGCTCTGCCGGGTATAGTTGCCATAGCTGGTCAGCACCCACGCATCGCCGCCGCAGAACGCATCGTAGAGCATATACATCCTGACATCGCCTGCGCCGGACGGCCTTGTCCACTGTGCATCGAAGGACGCCCGCCGGTCGGTACCGAAGAAGCCCGTGACCTGCCGGTCATCATACGCCAGGCCGTGCAGCGCCGCCGCCTGCGCCGTCCCCCGCCGGGTACACAGCACCCGTCCGCTGCAAAGGGTACCGGGCCGCCAGCTGTTCTCCATCTTCCACACCGGCCAGACGGTCATGCCCTCGGTATACCGGGAGCTGGGCTGGGTGTCGTAGTACAGGTGGTGGATCACGATATAGTGCTTTTCGCCGTCTGCGCCCGCCAGCTCCACCGCCACGCTGGTCATGGTCTGCTCCAGCGTGTCAAAGGCCCGGTAGACGTAGGTATAGGAGCGGGTACCGTCATCGTGCTTGGTGGTGATGGTGCGGTCGTACCGCAGCACACGGAGCGGGTCCTCGCCCAAATAGTGCTCCAGGACGATCTCCCGGTATTTTGTCTGGCTGTACAGCTTATCCTCGTTGACAAACACCGCCTTCGCGCCGGACATCGCCGCCACCTCCTCGGCGGTCAGGTCGTCCAGCACACGCCGCGGCATACCCAGCGCCAGCAGCTCCGCCCGGATCGTCTCGTCCTGCGGCGCGTCGCCGCGGGGCTGCCAGTCCATGGGATACCGCTGCCCCAGCAGCATGGCCAGTATCACCGCCGCCAGCGTCACGCCCAGATAGCCCCACAGCACCGCCGCCAGCGAAAGGCGCACCGGCGCGGCGTGGATGGCGTAGCCGGTGTCCTCCAGCGAGCGGGAGAGCCTCACCAGATTCCGCAGGATCACGAGGTACACCGCCAGCACCGGCAGCACCAGCAGCCAGCCCTCCAGACCGACCATGGCCAGCGCCATCAGTACCGCGTAAAAGGCAGCCAGCACCCCGGCGGCGGGTGCGGACGGCTTCTCCGCACCGGCGGCGCGGGAGACGCCCACCATACCCCGCCACAGGGCGATCAGCGTCGCCTGCATCAGCGCCATATCCACATAGGCAAGCGCCGCCCCTCTCTCCACCGGCAGCGCCGCCAGCACCATGGCCGCGCCGCGCATGACAGCGGCGGCGATAGACAAGCCGTAGGCCCACCGCAATGCGCTGTTCTCCCGCCGCAGCGTGCGGAAGCCCAGCACCAGCAGGATGCAGCCCAACGTGGGCAGGATGTAGTGCAGGTACAGAAGCTGCAGCGTCAGCGTCTTCAGGGCGATGCCCCACACCACGCAGCTCATGGCGCTGCGCCACGGGCTGACATCCGCAGGCGGCGGCAAGGCGTCGGCGCCCTCTGTCAGCAGCGCGTCAAAGCGCAGATCGTCACTCACAGAAGTCACCTCCCAACAGCTCCCGCAGCTTTTGCCGCAGGCGGTACAGCCGCCCCTCCACGCCTCGCTCCGTCAGTCCCAGCTCCGCGGCCATCTGCGCGGTAGACTGGCCGTAGTAGTATTTTCGGTAAAACAGCTCCTTCTCTCCCGCCGTCAGGCATTGGACAGCCCGCGCCAGCAGACGGGAGCGCTCCTGCCGCAGCAGGGCATCCTCGGCGCTGCCTGCGCCGTGGGGCATATCGTCTGTCAGTGCTGTCTCCGTCCGCAGACCGCGGGCGCGGTTGAGCGCGCAGTTGCGCGCCAGCACCGTCAGCCACCCGCGCAGCGAGCCCTTCGTCCCGTCAAAGCTCCCCGCCGCCTGCCACAGCTTCACCGATACGTCGGCAAAGCACTCCTCCCTGTCCCGGGGGTCCGGCAGGATGGGCGCGATGACGTAGCGCAGCAGCGGCCCATGGCGGCGCAGCAGCGCCTGCAGGGCCGCTTCGTCGCCGGAGGCGATCTGCTTCATCTGGGTCGCATCGTCCACTGTCTCACCGCCCTTTCTGTCTCTCTGCCCTATTATACACGAAGCCGCCGGAAAACCCACGAAAAAGTCGGTTCACCACGTGAAAAAGCGGCCGGAAGCGGCGACCACGCCAGTTGTCGAAATGTTTTTCGCAAAAGGTGTTGACACTCCGGCGCGAATGTGGTATTCTAATCAATGCCGAATCCGCCGGTGTGGTGGAATGGTAGACACAGGAGACTTAAAATCTCCCGGCAGCAATGCCGTACCGGTTCGAGTCCGGTCACCGGCACCACCGGTACAGTGAAATATCGCGGAGTAGAGCAGTTGGTAGCTCGTCGGGCTCATAACCCGGAGGTCGGAGGTTCAAGTCCTCCCTCCGCAACCATTGAAAAGGTTCCCATTTTCGAACCCGGTAACTCCGGCTTCAAAAATGGGAACTTTTCATTTATCCTCGGTAGCAGAAAAGAACTCCGCTTCGTACTGAATCGGAGTTTTCATGTTCAACTTTCTATGCGGTCTGTAACCGTTGTAAAATTCGATATACTCTTCTAAGACCTCTTCCAACTCTTGCGGCGTTTCGTAAAGATGATGGTAGAGGGCTTCTTTCTTTAGTGTATGGAAAAATGACTCACATACAGAGTTGTCGTAAGGGTTACCCGGTGTTGAAAACGACTGTTTTACCTTCAGTTCTCGTAAGTGTTGGCGAAAAACATATGCGGTGTATTGCACACCTTGGTCACTATGAAACATAAGATTATCGGGCTGACATCGGCATTGGAATGCAATATCAAAGGTAATAAGACTTAAGGCCGCGTCAATCGTATTGGAAATGCTATAAGAAAGTATCTTTCTCGAAAACAGATCCAAAATTACACAAATATAGTAATATTGATTGCCCACTTTTATATAGGTGATGTCACTCACCCAAATAACGTTTGGCTTCGGCTGGTCAAACTGGCGGGAAAGCAGATTTTTGAAATAGGTCCTCGGCAATGGTTTCTGATGTTCTGCTTTATAGACAGGCCTTGCAACTTCCAGCCCCAACTCTTTCATGATACGAGCAATCCTCTTTTCGCTTACATGATAACCCATGTCTGACAGTTTGTGGTGGATTGGTTTCCGTCCAAATCTATTTTTGCTCTCGCGGAAAACCTGTTCGACCATCAGTTTAAGTTCAATATCGCCAATTTCGCGCGATGTTAATTGGTTCTCACGCCGTTTCCGATTGTAGTATGTTCCGCGAGGAAGGTTCAGCGCTTCGCACAGCACACGGATGGAGTATCTTCCGCTTAAAGCATTGATCGCACCCATTTTATCATCTATGGAGGCGTTGATGCCACATGGACATTGACGTACCACTTCCAATTCCAAGGCCAGCTTTTCTAAATGAAGTTGAGCGTTCCTCGCGGCTTTGCTACTGCCCCCTGCCAGTTCATACAAGGGATGTTCTTGGTCAAATCGTTTCTTCCATTCAAAAAATGTACTTTCGGCCATACCATATTTTGCACGAGTCTCAGCGAAAGAATGTCCACGTTCATAAAAGAGGACGGCCTCATCTCTAATTGCTTTCGAATAATGCTTTTGTCCCATGGGAATTTGCTCCTTGTTATGATAAGATGATATGGATAGTTGTTGAAAGTTTCTTAATGTCGTTATTTATTGATATTATACGATGTATTGTCTATAATAACAAACGCAAGCAAGTGGTGAACCCGAACCCAAGGACACAAGCGAATACTTCATCATCAAATTTCCCTTCGAGCAAGGGGGATCTTTTTTGCCGGTAGGCTATGAATCACTAAGCATGCTGCAGGGAGTCATCCCACAAGGACAGGATCGTCTGCGAGCGACCCTTCATTTTCCTCTAATAAGGCATAAGATCGCGTCAATTGTACTAGAAATGCTATAAGAAAGTATCCTTCTCGAAAACAAATCCAAACTTACACAAATTGTAATAATATTGATTGCCGACCTTTATATGGGTGATGTCACTCACCTATATATGGTGTGGTTTATGACAATGGAATGAAGTTGGAGCAGGTCTATGGCGATCAATTCTTTCCCTGCTACTTATAAGGCAAATTTCATTATCATAATATGATATTGTCTCGTTCCGATGGTTTGCCGAGAACTTTCCGTATGAAGTGCCAGACAGTCTCTGATTAGCTAGGGAATCCTGTCTTCTATTCCTCCACTTCGAGTATGCGTCGTTGAATACCAGAATCAGAATTCAAATACGACGAATTGACCCGCAAGGAGTCGAGGATTCTTTCCCCAGTTCCAGTTTTAAAGGAGCCATCTGATGAACAAGGAAGCAGTAAAAATCAAGCTTGGCAAGGTTGTATCAGGTGGAGTGAAGGTATGCCAATTTTTTAGTTGCAGGAGGTGCTTTTTTGTACTATAATATTCGTGTATCTGTAGCGTTCCTCCCTAATTACATTGAGGCCACCGTAAGACGACCTTGGAAAGAAACAGGATATCCAACACGTTTGGAATTTTCAAATGTAATTCTGTCATGAGGAATTGTAGAGGTTGAGACATATATGGAAAAAATGATAGAGAACGCAACTGTCATTCCGTTTAATATGAATCTCCGTCCTGGAAAAGACTCCGTCGAGTATTTTGGAGAGTTTTACAAACATTTTGATGATCCAAATATTCTGGCTATTATTTGCGATTTGTGCGAATATCAATATATTCATCCATCATATGCTGTTCTCATAGCTTCTTCAATCTATTTGGGGCGGCAAAAGAAGAAAAAGGTAATTATTAAATATAATAAATCCAACAAAAAATCAATTTGGTTTCTAAGCCAATCAGGAATGCTTAAACATCAAGATTTAGGACAGACTTCCTCTTTGGATGAAAATAATGTTCCTTTTGTCCGCTTTCAAAAATTTGAAGAAACACTAGAGACCATTCAGCAAATTTTAGATTGCGCCCCTGTTAAACTAGATGAAAAGTTAAGCGCAGTTTTAATTTCTAAAATAGGTGAAATCTTTTCAAATGCCTTTACTCATGGCCGAAGCGAAATAGGCGTATTCTGTTGCGGCTTTATCAATGATTCTAACCAATTTACATTTTCTGTATATGACGCTGGGGTTGGAATTCCTTACAATGTCTCTCAATACTTAGGTAGTGAAATTTCACCTCAAGATGCACTGAAATGGGCATTTGAGCAAGGGAATTCCACCTTAAATGGACAACTAGATTACCCAAGAGGTGCTGGATTGAATTTGTTAGAAAGTTTTGTGCGGGTCAATGGCGGTAGAATAGAGTTAGTTAGCTGCGGAGGATACTGTCGTATAGAGAATAACCAACGAGAATTTTCCAACCTTAAATCTCCATTTGTTGGAACCATGTTTAGTATGACAATAGTTGCGGATAATAATCACATCTATCGGCTTAAGTAAAAGGAGAATAGTATGCTGCAAATCAAAATTAAAGATATTTGCCCGATGGCAATGACAGAAGATCAAGGTTTTTTAGTCCGCAGCGCAATGGAAACTGCAATAAAAGCAAATGAAGTGATTGTTTTGGATTTTGATGGAATTTCGCTTTTTGCTACAATGTTTTTTAATGTGAGCATTGGCTATTATATTGTTGAAAAAGGCATTGACTACTGCAAAGAAAACATTAAACTTTCAAATATTAGCGAGTTAGGCACGGAAACCTATACCCATTCTTTTGAAAATGCCAAGGAAATTGTTGAAACTGGTAACACCTCAGCTATTAACAACAGTGCTATTGCGGAGAGGAATATAGAGGAAAGCTAAATGTGTAAAGTTCAGAAAATTACGGCAACTTTAACCATTGCTCCAACGGAAGTATTGGTTCTTGATACAAACATACTCTTATGGACTTTTTATTCTAAGCTGACACCCAAAAAAGTTTATCAAACCAAAGACTACCCCGCATTTGTATCTACTGCGATTGCTCAAAAAAATCCTATCATTGTTACAACATTTTGTCTTAACGAAATGTTGCATATAATCGAGAAAACGGAATATGATATATACAAGTCTAGTAAAAAAACATCCATTTCCCTCAAAAACTACAGGAAAATACCAGCTGAAAGAGCTAAAGTGAAGACGGAAATCGACTTGATACTCAAACAACTACAAGCAATACCGACTCTCCAGATTATAAAAAGCAAAGCGACTAGGAAAACCATAAACAGATTTGCATATTACTATGATACTCATTTAGCTGATTTTTTTGATTTCTGTTTGATTAGTTTTTGCAATAACCATCACTATGCAGTCGTATCAGATGATCAGGACTTTAATACACCATTTTGTAAAGGTACTTTGTATTCAGCGAATCCCGTGGTGTAGAGGTAACCTAACACTACATACTATTCTAATAATTTGAGGTTATATCGTGCGAGATTGTATCTATTTTGGTCACTCTTAAGAATGCCCCGATTGTTCGTAACCATGGGAAATTGAATGCAAAAAATATGGCCGAAACAGCCCATAGCCGCTCCAACTCTTGATTTTCTATTTTCAGCATGCATCTAAATTGGTCACGCATGACAGAAAGTCCTGATTTCTTGCGAAATCAGGACTTTTCCCGTACTTTTGCGCCTAATATCTTACTTGCCGTTTTTTCTGACCCAAACGCTGACCCCAACGGGAGCGGATAGCGGAAAGCACTATACCGCGCCAGAGAGAAGGTTGCCCATTGTTTTTGCCGCTTCCCGCTTGGCTGCGGTCGTTACATGGGCGTAGGTGTCCAGGGTGAAGCCTGCGGAGAAGTGCCCCAGCATGCCGGATACCGTCTTGATATCCACACCGTTTTGGAGGGCCAGCGTTGCGAAGGTGTGGCGCAGGTCATGAAAACGCACCTTCGGCAACCCTGCCCGCTTTAGAACGCGGTGCAGCATGTGCAACACGCTGTCCGGTGACATGGGTCCTCCGCTTGGCGAGGGAAACACCCACTCACTGTTCCCAACTTTGCATTTCTGCATTTTCAGAACGCTTATCGCATCTGCCGACAGGGGCAGTGTGCGGTAGGCGTTTTTCGTTTTCAGCGGCATCTCAATGATCTTGCCGTCGATGCGCCCGATCTGCCGTTGAACCCG
>CAKTOK010000026.1 GCA_934589835.1 uncultured Oscillospiraceae bacterium
GTGCACGCTCTGGAGGAGGAGTTCGGCGTTTCCGCCGCTGCCATGGCTGCTCCCGCTGCCGGCGCTGCTGCTCCCGCCGCTGAGGAGAAGACCGAGTTCGACGTGGTCCTGACCGGTTTCGATGCCGCTCAGAAGATCAAGGTCATCAAGGTCGTCCGCGAGATCTCCGGTCTGGGTCTGGCCGAGGCCAAGGCTGCCGTCGAGGGCGTGCCCCACACCCTGAAGGAAGCCCTGTCCAAGGACGATGCCGAGGCCATGAAGAAGCAGGTCGAGGAGGCCGGCGGCAAGGTCGAGCTGAAGTAAGTTTCTTACACAGTAAAAAAAGAGAGACGCTCCGGCGTCTCTCTTTTTTCATTGTCTCGCCGCTGGAGCTCCCGCCGCGCACCTGTGCGATTTATCCGCGTGCCCGCGTGTCTATCCGCGCCGCATCCCTGCGCCGCGCTCCTACGCGCTTTTCCTGTGCGCCGGCCTTTCACCGTACCGCGCGGCCATGCCTGCACCGATATCCGCTCGCCTCGCGTCCCCGCGCGGTGTTCCTCTGCCCGCGCATCTTACGCCTCGTTTCGCCGCAGGTGCCGCGCCCGTTCTCTCCCTTTTCCCAGACGCGCCGACAGCCGCACCCATGGTGCGGCTGTCCGACGATTTGAGGATAGAAAGGAAAAGCAATTCATGTTGTGAATCACTATGGTCATGATACACGATGCAACTTTTTTTGTAAAGCGACAAAATTTCATCTTTCCATTAGAAAATGTAATAGATAAATAACCGCACCGAAATCGGCCAGAATAAGAGGGCTTGCCACAGCGCCCATGACGCGCTATAATAACACCATGAGAGAACGTCATAACAGGGAGGTGATCCCATGGACACGAAAAAGCTGGCGGCGCTGGCCGCCGCAGTGCGGCTGGGCAGCTTCACCCGCGCGGCGGAGGAGCTGGGCTATACCCAGTCCGGCCTGACCCACATGATGAACAGTCTGGAGAAGGACGTGGGCTTCCCGCTGCTGGTGCGGGGCCGCACCGGCGTGCGCCTGACGCCTGCGGGCCAGCGTATCTTTCCGCTGGTGCAGGAATGCCTCACCGGCGCGGAGGCGCTGGAGCGGGAGATCCTGCTCATCAACACCCATCAGGAGGAGAGCGTCCGTGTGGCTGCCTACGACTCCATCGCCCGCCACTGGCTGCCGGAGGTGATTCAGCAGTATCGCCGCGCCCACCCGGGCGTAGGCGTGGATATCCAGATGGGCAGCGTGCAGGAGGTCTATCGCTGGGTGCAGGAGGGCCGCGTGGATATGTGCTTCGCCAGCCGGCAGGAGAGCGTGGCGCTGGATTGGACGCCTCTGCGGGACGATGAGCTGTTTGCCATCCTGCCGCCGGACTACGACAACGGCGGCCGCACCGTCTTTCCGGTGCAGGACTTCAGCGGGCGGGAGTTTATTATGCCCTCCATGGGCTTCAATCTGGACATCATGCGCGTCCTGAACCGCCACGGCGTGCTGCCGCTGATCCGCACCACCCAGGTATCCGACAGCGTTATCATCTCCATGGTAGAGCACGGGCTGGGCGTCAGTATGCTCTCCCAACTGGTGCTGCAAGGCCGTCAGGACGACGTACAGGCCCTGCCGCTGGAACCCCGCGCCGTCCGCGAGCTGGGTATCGCCTCCCGCCCCCGTCGGGAGCTGCGCCCCGCCGTCCGCAGTTTCATCACGGAAGCGCGGGAAATGATCGAAAAAATGTGAGGACTTTATGCTGGAATTTCAGAAACTGACTGCAAACGAGGGCGCGCGCCTGCGCCCGTACTACGAAGCCTGCGACTATCGCCTGTGCGAGTATTCGCTGGGCGTCAAGCTCATGTGGCGCGGCTACCTGCACCCGTGGTTCGCCGAGGCCGCGGGCTGCCTCATCATCCGCAACTGCATCGAGGGCGAGTACGTCTTCGACTATCCCATCCTCGGGCCGGATGGCAATGAGGAGGCAGCCCTGACGGCCATCGAGCAGTATTGCGCCGAAAAGGAGCTGCCGCTGGTGCTGTCCGTGGTGCCGGAGGATAAGGCCGCCCAGCTGGTGCTGCGCTACCCCCGGGTCAGTGTCAGCAGCGAGCGCCCGTGGAAGGACTACCTCTACCACACCGAGGATCTGGCCCAGTTTGCCGGCCGCCGGTACAGCGGTCAGCGCAACCACATCAACAAGTTCCGCCGGGACTATCCGGACGCGGAATTTGTCCCGCTCTCCGACCCGCAGGATCCCCGCCTTGCGGCCTTCTGGTCCGACTATGAGGCGGAGTTCCACAAGTCCGGGCCGCTGGCCAAGGAGGAGCTGGTGCTGGCGCAGGAGCTGTTTGCCCTGCTGGACACCGGCTGGTTCTGCGCCGGCGGTATGCTGGCGGAGGGCCGCCTTGTGGCCGTCAGTCTGGCGGAGCGCTGTGGCGACACGCTGGTGAACCACATCGAAAAGGCCCTCTATTCCCATGCCGGCGCGTATCCCGCCATCGTGCAGGCCTTCGCCGCTCACTTCGGCGATGGCTGCACCTGGATCAACAGGGAGGACGATGCCCGCGACAAGGGCCTGCGTACCTCCAAGCTGCAATATCTGCCTGCCGCGCTGGGCGGCAAGGTGCGCCTGCAGGTGGGCACGGAGCTGGATGTCCTGCGCCGCATCCCCACCCTGAAAACAGACCGCCTGACCCTGACGCCCCTGCGTCCGTCAGACTGCGATGCCTATAACGCCCTGTGCCTGGACGATGACCGCAATCGCTGGTGGGGCTACGATTACCGCACCGCCCTGAACGGCGCGCCTCTGACGGAGAACTATTTCCTCTCTGTGGCCAAGGCGGATTTTACCGCCCGCCGCGCCGTGAATTTTGCTGTCCGCCTGAAGGGCAAGCTCATCGGCGAGGTGGTGCTCTACCGTCCCGACTTCCGCGGCGGCTTCGAGCAGGGCTGCCGCATCGCCCCCGCCTACGCCGGTCACGGCTATGGCACCGAGGCCTTTGCAGCGGCGGCGGATTGGGCACTGTACCATCTGGGACTTGCCCGCGTGGTGGCCAAGTGCTTCAAGGAGAACGCCCCGTCCCACCGGATGCTCTCCGCCTGTATGCGCCCCTCCGGCGAGGATGCAGCGTACTTTTATTTCGAAAAAACCGTCTGACGCATCAGATGCAGCACCTCCGCGCATACTGAGCACGGAGGTGCTTTCTATGTATTATGAAACTCTGACCGACCTGCTGAACAACGACCCCGCCGCCTATGAGTATTTTTACGCCCTGACGCCGGAGCTGCAAACCTCGCTCCAGCAGCAGACCGACATCCGCTCCCTGTCCCAGCTGCGGCAGGCCGCGGCTGACGCGCGGCTCCGGCGCCGCCCCGGCGCCTTTTGACCGCCGCCGCGCCCCACAAAAAAGAGACGGCGGGCGGATGCGGCGTATAAGACCGGCTCATAATGCTCCGTGAGAACAGCGTGGCGTATGCCGCGCTGTTCTGCTTTTGGACATCAGGGAAAACCTTAGATCTGTCGGGGAATATGGATTGCCCGTGACCAATTCGGGAACCAGATCGACCAATTTCGGCCTTTTCCCCCACGCGGGGAGCGACTGTGGTACCATCCGCCTGAGAAAAGAGCGATGCTGCCGATCCGCTGTCGAGGGCGCCGCTGCTCGGACGACTGAGCGGAGGGGCGCGGAAAGGACGTTCCTATGAACTGGCCATGGAAAAAGAAAAAGCTCTCCTTCGCAGAAGCAGTCAAATTCAACTGGGAAGCGGACACCAATGCGGTGCTGCGGCAAAAGCTGAATGAGCTGGCCAGGCAATATCCTGCGCTGCGGGAGCGCGAATACAGGGAACGGCTCCTGCATCTGTTCCGCGAGCAGGGCTTGGACATCAACGCGGAGCAGCTGGATATGCTGCTGCTCCTGCGGCAGAAGACGGACCAGCTGCTGCTGGAGCGGGAGCTGGAGCGGCGGGAGGAGACATAAGAGGGGAGATACCCTGATAATCAGCTGGAATGGAGCGATCGGATTGCCGCCCTCTACGCCGCTGCCGAGCAGAGGAACGGGGGAAAACTCAGGATCTGGTATGGAGGCGATTGGCCGCCTGAGCCTCCGCCCGCACCCTTCTGCTTGCGGGTATTCCGGACGGGGAGTGTTTGCAGAGATGAGAACGAGACTGCGCCGCCGTGTGCATGGGACTCCACGGGGCGAAAGGCGGGGAAGCAGAAATGGGATATGAATATCGCAGGAACGAGGCCATCATCCGCAGCAAGACGCGGGAATTCTTCGGCGTCGGCACGGTGGTGACGGCCACCTCCTATCTGGTTCCCGTGGTAGATTTTATGCTCATCGGCATCCTTTTGGGCGCCGATGCGGTGGCGGCCGCCGGCCTGGGCGACAGCTTCGTGGACGTGGCGGAGCTGACGGGCTTCGTCCTCTCCTCCGGCGCGCCGGCGGCCGCCGGCATTCTGCTGGGCCGGCGGAAGCGGCGGCAGGCCGATGGGGTGTTTACCCTGTCGCTGCTCCTGACGCTGCTGGGCGGCCTGCTCTGCTGGTGCCTGCTGCCGCTGTGCGGCTTTTTCAGCGGCATCCTGACCAACAACGGTGCCATCACGGACGACGTGGCGCGGTACGTCTTTTTCACACTGCTGTCCGCCCCGTTTGTCGGCGTGAATCTGGTCCTGTCCAGCTTCGCCATCGTGGACAACCATTCCAGACTGGCCATGGCCTCGGTCATCACCGCCAATGCGGTCAATATTGTGCTGGATGTGGTTTTCATGCGGTTTTTGAGCATGGGCGTGGCCGGCGCCGCCGCGGCGTCCCTGCTGGGAAACGCCGCCGGCATTCTGGTGGCGCTGCCGTATCTGCTGTCCAAAAAGCGCACCTTCCGCTTCTGCCTGCATACCGGAGAACTGCGGGAGACCTGGCGGGAGCTGGCCGCCAGCAGCTCCTCATTCGCCACGGACAAGGTCTCGCGGATCGTGTCCGGCCTCATCGTGAATCTGCTGCTGGTGTATTTCGTGGGCAATATCGGCGTGGCGCTGTACGCGATATACGGCCAGCTGCGCTCCATTCTCCGCATTCTGGCGGGCGGCGCGCTGCAAACCATTTCCACGCTGGGCAGTTTGCTCTACGGCGAACGGGATTTTTACGGCCTGCGGCGGATGTTCGCCCTTCTGGCCAAGGATACCTACGCCATCGTGGCGGCCATCATGGTGGGGCTGTTCTGCTTCTCCGCGGCCTTCCTCCGTTCCTACGGCATCACACCGGAGACGGACACGCTGTGGGCCTTCCGCATCATGCTGTGCAGCCTGCCGTTCCTCTGGCTCAACGACCTCCTTGCCCGCCTTTATACCAGTGTGCAGCGGCAGAAGCTGTCCGTGCTGCTGCTGACGCTGCAAAACGTGGTGTTCAAGATCCTGCTCCTGCTGCTGTGCGTGGCGGGCATGACCCTTCTCCGGTGGAGCAGCATCCCGACGGTGGCGGTCTGGTGCTTTCTGGTGGAGCTCCTGACGCCTGCGGCCACGCTGCTCTGGGAGAAGCGGACCTGCCACGATGTGGCGCTTTTCGGCCTGCGGGATCAGGCGGAACGCACCTGCCACACCTTTACCATCACCGGCCGGCCGGAGAGCGTTGCGGACATTCACGTGGAGATCGACCGGTTCTGCACGGAAAACGGCATCCCCCGCAATCGCGGCGTTTTTCTGGCCATCGCCTTCGAGGAGGCCGCTCTCAACATTATCCGCCACAACGGCCATGTGGACATGATCGACATCTGCCTCCTGCTGGAGGAGGGAGACCTGATCGTCCGCATCCGCGACAATGGCGCGCCCTTTGACCCGCTGGCATTCGTGGACGATGAGGATATCCTCCAGCAGAACAACATCCGGCTGCTGGAGCGGCTCACCGACCAGAAGACCTATACGAGGATCATGAACATGAACAACACGGTGCTTTCCATCCGGCTGGAGGCGGCGCAAAATGAGTGAGCAGCTGACGTCGCTTACCCAACAGTATCCGGCGGCTGCGGCGCTGCTGACGGAGCACGGCGATAAAACGCTCCGCGCCTATCTGACGCAGCTCCGCCGCCGGCCACTGCCGGATATCCTGCCGTCGGAGGACCTGCTGACAGCGGTGCGGGACTATTTTGTTCCCTTTTTCGGCACGGAGACAGCAGAGGAGGCGGCGGCGGTCCTGCGCCGCTGCCGCTGCCTGTCCACCGCCAATCACCATCATCCCGCATTCGAGTACATGACCGTGCAGGACACGATCCTCTACGACCAGTGGCTGCGGCTTCACGGGGAGCGCGGCGATGTCGTCCCGTTCGTGACCTGCGACAACCCCAACCTGCTGAACGCCGAGTATCCACGGGGCGTACTGGTCTACGACTGCGCCCTGCCGGAGGGCTGCCTGCGGCTGCCGCTTTATCCCATGCGGCTGCTGCGGGCCTGCATGGCCGCGGTGGAGGGCATCTCCCCCGCTATGGTGGAAAACGCGCTTCGCCGCTTGCAGCAGGAGGTGCGGCGAGGCGCACTCGCGCCCTCTGTGGCCGATGCCGTGGAGCGCTATCTGCGGGAGATCGTGCTGTCGGACCGTGTCCAGCAGCACGGTACGCTGCGCCGCCAGACCACGGCCATCAACGCCATGCTCTCCCAGCACTATTTTACCGACCGGACGCCGCAGTATCTCTGGGTGTCCATGGAGACGCTCACCGCGCGGCTGCTGGCAAAGGACCTCTGGGGGGAGGGAACGCTGCTGCACCAGCTGCTGTTCTGCCGGAGCCTGCGGACGGTGCTGCTTCGCCGGCTGGAGGGCGTCTCCGGCTGCTGGCGGGGAGATACCGGCGGCACTCATTTCTTCTGGGGCATCGACCGCCGCGCGGTCCGGTTCCCCCTGCGGCTGCGGGAGGAGGCAGACGCCGCGGTGCTGACCGGACGGAACTCCCTGGGAGAGGAGGTGTCCGTGCCCTTCACGCCGCGGGCCCTGACAGAGGCGCTGGCGGCAGAGAATCTGCTGCCCGGGATGCTCCTGTGCTTCCTGGAGATCTATTTTCTTCGGGATTTTGCGGTACTTGGCGGCTACTTTCAGCCCACCTATCTGGCCCAGATGCGGCAGGGGCTGGTGCAGGCGCTGCGGGAGCTGCGGCTGTTTGAGAGGGAAGCCGCGATTCTCGAGAGTAAGGCCGATTACATGACGCTGGGCCTGATCTACCTGCGGCGGCAGCGCGGGGCGGGGATGCTCCCTGTCTCCACGGCGGAGCTTCTGGAGACGCCCATTTCTGCGGCGGAGGTCGAGGCGGCGTTGGAGATTCCCGTTGCGGAGGCGCTTGCCGTGCCGGATTGAGCTGCGCCGGAAGGCGCCGCAGTCTATTACCATCAACAGGGGATACCCCTAATTTTACAGCTTGCCATCAAGGGAGGAGAAGAAATGGAGATCAAAAAGACAAAAAACGGCACAGCGCTGACGCTGGCCATCGTGGGCCGGATCGACACCACCACCGCACCTCAGCTGGAGATGGAGCTGAAGGCCGATATCGACGGCGTGACCTGCCTGCAGCTGGACTTTTCCGAGGTGGAGTACATCTCCTCGGCCGGCCTGCGGGTGCTTCTGTCCGTCCAAAAGAGCATGAGCCATCAGGGGACGATGGCGCTCTCTCACGTGAACGAAGCGGTGATGGAGGTTTTCGAGGTCACCGGCTTTGTGGATATCCTGACCATTGAGTAGCGTGGCGGCCGCGGGGGAAGCAGCCGCACCGCTCTTCTGACTGCTCAAACGCTGATCGTCCGGATCTGAAAGGGGAGACCAATGAAGATCGTCTACTTCGGCAGTGATGTGTTCCTGCCGTGCTTTACCTATTTTTTGCAGCAGCACCAGATACTGGCGCTGTATACCTATCACAACGATGAGGACTATTTCACGGAATACGCCATTGTGAAGCTGGCGCGGGAGCGGAACATCCCCGTTCACTATGAGGCCATCACACCTCAGGAGATCACACGGTACTTCACGGAGGAGGGCTGCGAGCTGTTCTTCATTGCGGAGTATGACCGCATCCTGACGCTGCCGCAGGAGCTGCCCTCCTTCCGCGGCGTCAATACCCACAGCTCCCTGCTCCCTCAGGGCCGCAGCTATTACCCCATTGAGGGGGCCATGGAGCGCAGCCTGGCGCGCACCGGCGTGACGATGCACAAGGTAGCGCAGCGGCTGGACGGCGGCGACGTGCTGGCCCAGCGCGCCATCGACGTTACCGCCGAGATGGACAGCGTGGACATCTATCTCCGCTGTGCCTCGGAGGCGCGGGAGATGGCGGAGGACCTGATGGCCCATCTGGAGGAACGCTGGGCGGCGGGCCGCCCACAGACGGAGCGGTATCCCTACTGGAAGCGCCCCGCCTCGCCGCTGCTGACCCTCTGCCATACCATGCGCCGCAGCGAGGCACTGGCTGTGTTCCGTAAGTACAACGCCATGACGCAGGTGGAGCTGGACGGCGTGTGGTACTATGTGACGGCGATAATGACCGGCGTGGAGCCGCTGCACCGCGACGTGCAGTATCTTTCGCCCACGAGGGTGCTGTACCGCACTGCGGACGGTCACCTGCGGCTCCAGCTCCGTCCCATGAAGGTGCGTACATGAAACGAGCCGGAAAACAGAAGCTGCGGTACGGGCATCTGTTTAAGAGAACAGAGCGTGCCGACGATCCTGCACATCCGTGACCCGCTCCGCGTCTTGCTGGCTGCCTTCATCTCTGCGCTCACGCGGCGCTGGAGGCAGGATCGGGCCGCCTCGCGCCTTTTCCGCACAAAAATACCTCTGCGCCATTGGCGCAGAGGTATTTTGATTGGCAGTCACTGCTCATCGGGCAGCAGCTTGTGGGGCAGCAGCTTGTGGGACAGCAGCTCGTCGGGCAGCAGCTTGTGGGGCGGCAGCTCGGTCGTGCGCTTGTGACGGATGTCCGGTGTGGACATATTGTGCAGCAGAGCGGAGGCAGTGGGCGGCAAAATTTCCAGATATTACAAGTCAGGCGCGCGATTTCGTACTGCATCAAGAAGAAGCGCCGTCAAGCCGATATACACGGCGCAGACCACCGCTGCCGCAAGGCATACAGCCAGACAGACCGTGCGAAGGGCCGTCCCTTTCGGGAGGCGGCGCCGCGCGATGATGAAGCACGCCACCGCCAGCACCAGCAGCACGGCGGCAAGCCAGAGGGGCATGGGATCACACTCCTTTCTCTCACACGGGGCGGAACGCGTCGATCATCCCCGTGAACCATCGCAGCTCGCCGGAAAAGCGGCGGCGCAGCTGCTCCGGCGTCTCGCGGCCCTTGCCGGCATCGAAGAAGCCGCGGCCGCTGTTGACGGCGATATACAGCCTGCCGTCGCTGCGGAGGCAGACGGAGAAGGGGGCGAAGGCCCCGTCCATCAGCGGGCGCAGCCGCTCCATGCGGCTCCGGTCCAGAAAGCGCAGGGCCCACTGCTCGTTGTCGCAGCTGAGACTGAATCGCTTGTTGAAGAGCTCGTCCTCCGTTTTGACGGCGGGGAAGCGCAGCAGGCCGTCCAGCTTGCCGCGGGGCCAGAAGGTCAGCCCTGTGGGGAACTGGACGCCCAGCTCACACACCAGCCACTGGCCGGTATAGACCGGATGCTCGTTCCGCTCCCACATCCCCGTCTCCTCGCGGTAGACGTCGTCCGTGTCCGTCAGGGTGACGGTACACAGCTCCAGCGGCAGCCCGCGGTACGCGGCCCGGACATACCCCGTTCCGGCGCAATAGCTGTGGGAGGGCAGGGGAATATTGGTGTCCTCTACGTTCAGCAGATGGACGGCGGGCTTTGTGTCCACATCGTCAAACAGTTCCCCCAGCAGGGCCGGCGCCATGGCGTCAAAGGCCTGCTGGTGGGCCTGCCCCTTGGCCTTGTCCCGCACCAGCTGTCCCGCGCCGCCCAGCACCGCGCCGAGGACGATCATCACGACGCTGCCGCTGAGCAAAATGCCCACGCCGATGAGCGCCGCGCCCAGCACCAGAAGGAGAGTGCCGGCCAGCCTGCGGCCCCGGCTTTTTTGCAGCGCCTGTGTCAGCTGCTGGTCATTCATCGTTACGTTCTGTTCTGCCATCGTGTCCTCCCTATTCCGCCGCGCCGGTGAGGACGGGGCTTGCCGCCAGCATATCCAGCAGCTTTCCCATGCCCGTCAGCGAGGCCACATACCATTTGCGGATGCCGTCCACATCCCGCAGGTCCAGCGCCTCGGGGGGACTGGCAAAGAGATAGCGGGTGTTGAGGGCCAGCATCAGCTCGCCGCCGTGAAGGCGCAGGCAGCCCACCTGCGCGTTTTTGGCGGTGCCCTCCAGCTCCTTCACCAGCGCGCGAAGCTGGGGCGTCACCGCATCGTCCGCCGGACGGCCGTCGCCGGTGCGGACGGCGAAGAGCCTGCGGAACTGCTGGGGGTCGGTGATGTCGGCCCCCTTCCGCTCCTGAAACAGGCCCTGCAAAATGTAGTCCAGCGCGGGATCGCACAGGTCCTTGCAGCGGACGACCACACCGTGGAACAGCGTCTCGGTGCGGGTCATCCAGTTGTCGTTGTCGGGGCCGGAGCGCTCCTCCACCGTGCGGCGCAGCTCCACATTGGCGGCGGAGAACCGCAGGCCGTTGTGGACGCCCTCACGGAAGTCCGTGACGGTACGCTCCGTCCATGCCACGGACAGCAGGCCCTGCAGGGTGTCCCAGTCAATGGGCAGCTCCGGCGTCTCCGGCTCGGGGCCGAAGGCCTTTTCCAGCTCGGCGCGGAAGAAGCCGCCCAGCTCCTGCTGCAGCAGGGCCTTTTTCTTTTTCTGGGCGGGCGCCGCCAGCAGCAACAGCAGGATCACGCCGCCGAAGGCCGGCGCGATCACAAGATAAACATTGCGCTGCACGAAGGCCAGAATGACTCCGGCGATGACCAGCAGCGCACCCAGCAGGATGCCGATGCTTTCGGTGCGCTGATACTGTCCCAGCCTTTGGGACAGCGCCTCATCGGTCATGGTCTGTTTTGGCTCCATTTTGTTCACCATCCTTTTTTACCAGTTGTCGGCCAGCCAGTTCTCGCCCCAGACCGCCGCGGGGTCGTAGGGCTCCTGGGGCCACGCGGGGGCAAAGGGCCTGCCGTAGGCGTCGCAGGCCTGCCCGTCTTCGTCCAGCATATAGCCGTCTGGCAGGGCGAAGTAGTTCACGCCGTCATAGTACCACAGCCGCCCGTCCGACTCCTCGAAGCAGGCGTCCTCCGGCCGGGCGTACTGCGCCATGTCGCCGTTGCGGTAGAACACGCCGGTGCTCTCGGCGTCCTCCTCCCGCGGGGCGTTGCCGTCGGAGAACAGCACAAGAGCGTTGCCGTCGGCGCTGAGGCAGGGGTAGAGGATCTCCGGGCCGGTGAGATAGGGGCCGCGTCCGTCGGTGCTCTCATACAGCGGGCCGCTGCTCATGGTACCGTCGGTAAAGCAGTCGATGACCCGCATCCGGTCGATGCTGAAGGCCAGTGTCTCGCCCAGCGCGTTCTGCCACACGCCGTCCAGCAGGCGGAGGTCATAGGGCACCGGCTCGCTCTGGGAGGGCTCACAGTGCAGGTCGTTGATCTCGCCGTAGCTGCTGCCCTCGCCGCCGCCGATGTGGCGCACGGTGAAGCCGCCGCCCTCGCGCACCAGATAATAGTAGTAGTCGCCGGCGATCTCGCTGTACTTGAGGCCCAGCCCGCGCTCATCGCGGAACAGGCTGCCCGTTCCGGCGCGGCCATACCATGTGCGGTAGGTGTAGCTGCTGGCGGACAGCTCCAGCAGCAGCTGGCTGCCGTCGTCCCCCTGCCAGCAGGTGACATCGTCCGCAAGGTCCTCATCGGTCAGGATCTCCCACGCGGCGGCGGGATCGCCGGCATCATCGCTGCCGCCGCTGCCGCAGGCGGTCAGGGCCAGCAGCGCCAGCAGGGCTGCCAGCCACGCCGCCGCTCTCCAAAGCTGTCTCATAGGCGCTCCTTACTCCGGCAGGTCGGAGGATTCCTCCGGCTGGAACGTGTAGGCGTCGGCGTCCGCGTCCCAGAACCAGACCAGCAGCACCTGCTGGCCGTCCAGCTGGAACAGCATGGCCACATCGCCGTTGCCGTCGCCGTTCCGGTCGGCGAAGTCGATGCTTTGGAACGCCTCCCACGGGTCGCTCTGCAGGGGCGCGGGGTAGGCGGCGCAGCCGTACAGGGTCTGTTCCTCACTGTCATAGTAGAAGTCGGCGCTATCACGGTTGACGCACACCAGCACGTCGGTTTCCTCGCCATCGCGGGCGATGCTGCCGCTGTCGCGGACGATGCCGGTGACGCGCCAGTCGCCGCCCACCACATCGTTGGGGTCGTCGTCCTCACCGCCGCTGCCGCAGGCCGTCAGGCCCAGGCACAGGCCCAGCGCCAGCAGCAGGGAAAAAAGCTTCTTCATCGCGGATACCCTCCTGCGCCGGTCACGCCGTCCGCTGGTAGCAGTCATATTCGCCGCCCCAGTACATGGTGTCCGTGTCCGCCACGGTCATGTCATAGACCGTGTCGTCGAAGGCGTCAGAGGCGGCGTAGTACACCGCTTCCTCGCCGTCGGCGGCGCTGAGGGTGCCGTAGTCCACCTCGGTCATGTCGCCGTCACCGTCCGTCCGCTCATACAGCGTCCAGCTGCCGTCCGCGCCGATCTCGATGGCGCTGGCCGCGCCGGGCTCGCCGTCCAGATACCAGACGCCGGCGATGTCCGCGTAGCCGCCGCTGCTTTCGTCGTCCGCCAGCCAGCCCGGTACGGTGCCGGCGGGCACAAAGGGAGTGGTGTTCTCAAACTGGATCTGCAGCGCGCCGTAGGAGTCGAACCAGCACTGATAGCCGCAGCCGTTGTGCTCGTTGCAGGCGTAGACGTAGTCGCCGTATTCGTGGCGGATCTGGAGATAGCCGCTGGCCTCCAGACTGCCGTCGATGTAAAGCTCCCAGCGGGGCTCGCCGTCCTCGTTCAGGGCCACATACAGCGCCTGCGGCGCTTCGCCGTCGTTTACCACGGCCTCCCAGTCCCCCAGATAGGCGCTGTAATCCGTGTCGTCATAATCCTCCTTCACCATGCCGTCGATGCGGGTGGGGATGATGTCCGATACGCCGCCGTCTCCCTCGTCAACGGTGTCGCCGCAGGCTGCCAGACTCAGACACAGAGCCAGCGCCAGCAGCAGGGACAAAGCGTTTTTCAGATGCTTCATAGCGTTTCCTCTCCTTTTTTGTGTTGTCAGTGTTCCTGCTCCGCCATGGCGAAAAGCTCATCGTGGCTCAGCTCCACATCGCCGAAGCGAACGAAGATGCCGTTGGTCACGGCGCTGCTCCACAGCTGCGGATCGGTCAGGGGGCGGAAGCGGAGCTTATCCAGATAGGGCTTCATGTCCAGCAGCAGCCGGCTGCCGGATACGAAATCCACCTGCAGGACGTGGTCCGCCAGCGGCGCCACGGCTGCGATGTATCTCCGGTTCAAGGGCGTCTCCTCCTTTCCTGCAAATAGATAAGGACCCACTGTACGGCCATTGTACAGCGGGTCCCTTGCGGCGACTATTAACCTTTGGTTAGCTGTGCAGCAGCGCCAGCAGGCGCGTGCGCTTCGTGCGGGTGTCACCCTCGATGCCCAGCTTGCCGTAAATGCGGTTGACGTACTGCTTGACGCTGCCCTCGGAGAGGTACAGCTTTTCCGCGATCTCGCGGTTGCTCAGGCGCTGGGCCATGAGGGCGGCGATCTCCCGTTCCCGCTGCGTCAGTCCCGCCAGCGCGGGGAGCAGCGCGTCCTGCCGCCGCGTATCGCGGGCCGCGCCCAGCGCCATGATCTGCGCCGTCAGGGGCGTGGTGACGCACTGGGCCAGCAGCGGCGACAGATAGCGGTAGTTTTCCACGAAGGGCAAGGCAAAGCCGTCAGGTGCGGCGTCCCGCAGCGCCTGCTCCAGCAGGGCGCGGGCCTCGGCGTGCTTGCACAGCAGCTCGTAGGCTGCCGCCGTCTGGAGGCGGACGTGCAGCGCCGGCAGGGCGTAGTGCATACCGGTGCACTGGGCCAGCAGGCTCTCGCTGCGGCCGATGACCTGGGCGTAGGCGCCCTGCGCCAGATAGACCTGATTCTCGATGAGCAGCATCATGGGGCGGCCCGGGGCCAGAAAGTTGATGGTGTCCAGCCGATGGCTGCGGAACACGTCGGGGATCTGTGCCGTTCGGCACAGCAGCGCCTCGTAGTAGGCGCGGATGCTGTCCAGCAGGGGCAGCCACTCCGCGCTGTGCTGCCGCAGCAGCGCCTGCCGCCGCCGGTCAAAGGAGCAGCGCACCGGCGCGTCTATGCACAGCGACAGCCGCCATGCCAGAAAGTCGCCGCACAGAGCCATATTCCACTGGCCGTTGCCCTCGATGCTGGCGTAGGCGCTCTCCAGCGCGATGTGGGCGTCGGCGAACCGGCCCTGCAGAAGGGCGGCCTCGGCGTGCATGAGCTGTTCCGCTCCCTGCCCGTGGCCGTTGGTGATCTTGTAGTAGTGGGGCATACACTCGTCCATGTCCGCCAGCTCGCGGTCCAGCGCCCCGGGCTGCCGGTGGAACATCATCAGCACCGACGGCGAGCCGAAGCTCCAGCCGCCCTCGCTGCGGATGGTGATGGCCGGACGGGACATCCGCGCGCTGGCGCTGCGGTGCAGGCGGCTCATCTCCGCGATATCGTTGTACATCAGGAAGCTCATGATGAGATCGCACTCGCCCAGCAGATCGCCCCGCTCCTCCGGCGGCATGGCGGGGTGCTCATCAATGGACGCCAGCAGCAGCGCCTTCAGCTCCAGCATTTTGGGGATCTGCCGCCATGTGAACATCCGGCGCATCAGCACCAGCAGGGCCAGCGGGTGCTCCTTCAGCACGTCCGCAGGGCAGTCATCCAGAAATGCCAGCACGTCCGCGGGCTTCAGGGACGCCAGCAGGATGCCGGCATCGAGGACGATCACCCGCAGCAGCGCGTCATCGCTGCCGCTTCTGCGATAGGCGGACATGGCGTGAAGATACTGGCGGTGCGTCTCGTACCAGACGCCGCAGCGATCCAGATAGCGCCGCTGCGTCTCCGGCGGCAGGGCGGCAAACGTCCGCTGGGCGCAGTGCTTCATCATGTGGTGGAAGCGGTAGGTCACGCCGTCCGGCAGCCGCCGGACAAAGGCGTTCTGCTCCGTCAGCGCCGCCAGCAGCTGGGGGGTTTCGCCATTTTCCGTGATAAAGCGGGCCATCTCAGCGGTAAATTCGTCGGCAAGGCCCATCACCGCCAGAAACTCCTGCTGCTGCGGGGGCAGCGGGTCGATCATAGCGGCAGAGAACATGGTATAGATGTCCGAGGTGTGATCCGGCAGCGCACCGTGCTCCGCCAGCGCCCGCAGATTCAGATAGACTGCGGAGAACCAGCCCTCGCTGGAGCAGAGCAGCGTCTCTACCTCCGCATCGGACAGGGCTGTGCCGCAGCGGCGGGCGTAAACGGACAGCTCCGTGTGGTTCAGCCGCAGCTGCTCCGTGCCGATCTGGCAGAGCCGCCGTCCCAACCGCAGCGCCTCCTGACAGGGGAGGAACCGGTCACGGCTGGCCACGATCAGGTGCACGTTGTCCGGCAGGCGGTTGGCCAGCGTGCAGAGAAAGCCGGTGATGCGGCCATCCGTCAGCAGGTGGAAATCGTCGATAAACAGATAGCAGCTCACCGGTCCTGCCAGCGTGTGGCACAGCTCATCGGCCAGCAGACTGGCGCCGGCGTCGTCGGTGGGGCAGGCATAGCCCTCCAGCAGAGACAGGCCCGCGTGGGAAAAGGCATCCTGCACGCTTTTCCAGAAGATGGCCAGATTGTCGGAGTAAACGCTGACGCGGATGACGCGATTCTGCGGCTCCTTTTCCCGCTGGGCCAGATACCAGCTGACGGCGGTGGTCTTGCCGTAGCCCATGGGAGCCACCACCGTGGTCAGGGCGCAGAGGGACAGAGGGCGGAGGCACTCCTGCAGCCGCTCTGATATGTAGACGGTATTCAGCGTCGCTTTCTGCTTCGGCATCGGTAGTTCCCTCCCGTTTTCCCGTTATGCGCCGGTATCCGGCTCCGTTGGCGCCTGCGCCGCGTCCGGCGGCGCGGCCTGATCCGCCGATTCCGAGAGCGTGGGGATGAAGGCGCGGGCCAGCCGCCCCTTGCCCCGCCGCTTGATGTAGAAATAACCGATGGTGCTGAACACCACCGCACCGATGAAGTTCACGAACAGATCCGCCATGGTGTCGTACAGACCAATATCCAGATACCCGTCGAAGCCCATGTCCTGCCCGTTGACGGCGACAGAGTGGATGCCGTCGATGGTGACGGGAATGTTGCGGTTGGTGGGATCCAGCATGACGGAGGTGATGGACTGCACCACCGTATCCTTCTGCATATCCATGTGGAACAGCCGGTCCATGCCGAACTCAAAGAACTCCCACAGCACGCCAACGGTCATGGAGAAGCAGAACGCCGCCAGCGCCACGTAGATGGGGGACAGCTCAAATTTGATGCGGCTGTTGCGGTTGAGAATGTCGATGAGGGCGAAGCCTGTGGCGGCGCAGAGGAAACCAGTGGTGGTGTGGAGCATGGAGTCCCAGTGGGGATAGGTGATGAAATAGCACTCCAGCTCTCCTAAGATCTCCGCCGCGAAGATGAACAGCAGGATGATGATCTCCAGCGTGGACGGCAGCTCGATGCCGAAGTTCTGCTGGAGGAAAAAGGGCAGCATGAACAGCGCCAGCACCAGCAGGCAGATGAACGCGCTCTCGTACTCACCCCGGATGACGGAGGACACCAGCGTGCCCAGCACGATGAGACGCAGGATGAGATACACGGCGAATACCACCGGCTGGCGGCGGATGGTGCCCCGCAGGTCACGAGGGCGGGGGAAGGGCTTACGGTGTTTCTTCATGGTGTTCCTCCTTCTTTTCGGAATGGCACGACGGACACGAGCCGCCGCATTTCTCACAGCCGCGGCAGTTACCGCAGCAGCTCTTTCGGTTCCGAACGGCGGCGCGAAGGGCGGCGATCAGCGCCAGCGCCACCAGCACGAGAAGGATGACGTCCCAGATGTTCATAGCACCAGACTCCCGATGCCGTGGGTCACAAAGGCCGCCACCCACGCGATGAGGCACTGCCACAGGGCAAGGCCCACCGCCCATTTGCCGCCCAGCTCCCGCCGGACGGAGGCCACCGCCGCGACGCACGGTGTGTACAGCAGGCTGAAGACCAGCAGGGAGGCCGCCGCCAGCGGCGAGAGGATGCTCCCGATGGCGCCGCCCAGCAGTACCTCCAGCGTGGAGACGACGCTTTCCTTGGCCATGAAGCCGCTGATGAGCGCGGTGCAGATGCGCCAGTCGCCCAGCCCCAGCGGCGCAAACAGCGGGACCAGCACGCCCGCCGCCATGGCCAGCATACTGTCCGCCGAGTCGGACACCATGTTCAGGTGCAGATCGAAGCTCTGGAGGAACCACACCACCACTGTGGCGATGAGAATGACGGAGAAGGCGCGCTGCAAAAAGTCCTTGGCCTTCTCCCACAGCAGCTGCCCCACGTTTTTGGCGCTGGGCAGGCGATAGTTCGGCAGCTCCATCACAAAGGGGATCGGCTCGCCGCGGAACAGCGTTTCCTTATACAGCAGCGCCGCCAGAATGCCCACCAGAATGCCCAGCAGGTACAGCCCCGCCATGATCAGCCCGCCCCGCTTGGGGAAGAACACGCTGACAAAGAACGAGTAAATGGGCAGCTTGGCCGTGCAGCTCATGAACGGTGTCAGCAGGATGGTCATTTTCCGATCCCGCTCACTGGTCAGCGTGCGGGTGGCCATCACAGCGGGCACTGTGCAGCCGAAGCCGATGAGCATGGGGACGATGCTCTTGCCGGACAGGCCGATCTTCCGCAGCAGCTTGTCCATCACAAACGCCACGCGGGCGATATAGCCGCTGTCCTCCATCAGAGACAGGAAGAAGAACAGCGTCACGATGATGGGCAGGAAGCTCAGAACGCTGCCGACGCCGGTGAAGATGCCGTCGATGACGAGACTGTGGATCACGGGGTTGACGTGCAGCGCCGTCAGCGCGCTGTCCGTCAGCAGGGACAGCCGGTCGATGCCCGCTGCCAGCAGGGATTGGAGCCATGCACCGATGACATTGAACGTCAGGTAGAAGACCAGCACCATGATACCGAAGAAGCAGGGAATGGCGGTATACCGGCCGGTGAGGACGCGGTCGATCCTTTCGCTGCGGATCCGCTCACGGCTCTCCCGAGGCTTGATGACCGTCTGCTCGCACAGCCCCTCGATGAAGTCGAACCGCATATCGGCGATGGCGGCGCTCCGGTCCAGACCCCGCTCCGCCTCCATCTGGCGGACGATGTGCTCCAGCATCTCCTGCTCGTTCTGCTCCAGCCGAAGCTGCTCCAGGATCAGCCGGTCGCCCTCGATGGCCTTGGTGGCGGCAAAACGAACCGGCAGGCCGGCCTTCTCCGCGTGATCCTCGATGAGATGCACCACCGCGTGGATACAGCGGTGTACCGCGCCGCCGTGATCGTCCCTGCCGCAGAAGTCCTGCTTCAGCGGCGGCTCCTGATATTTGGCCACATGGATGGCGTGGCGCACCAATTCGTCCACACCCTCGTTTTTGGCGGCGGAAATGGGGATCACGGGCACACCCAGCATGGCCTCCATGGCGTTGACGTCGATGGAGCCCTGATTGCCCACCAGCTCGTCCATCATGTTCAGGGCGATGACCATGGGGATATTCATTTCCAGCAGCTGCATGGTCAGGTACAGGTTCCGCTCGATGTTGGTGGCGTCCACGATGTTGATGAGCGCCTTGGGCTTGTCCTGCAAAACAAAGCTGCGGGACACGATCTCCTCGCTGCTGAACGGCGACATGGAATAGATGCCCGGCAGGTCCGTGACCTCTGTGTTGGGATAGCCGCGGATCACACCGGTTTTCCGGTCCACGGTGACGCCGGGGAAATTGCCTACGTGCTGCTTGGAGCCGGTGAGCTGGTTGAACAGCGTGGTCTTGCCGCAGTTCTGATTGCCCACCAGCGCATACGTCAGCGTTTCGTCATCGGGCAGGGGGTGCTCCTCCGCCTTGCAGTGATACTTGCCGCTCTCGCCCAGTCCGGGATGGTCCGGATTGCGGGCGCGGTCCGCGCCAACGTGACTGCGGCTGCGCTGTCCGATGGGCGCAACATCGATCTGCTCGGCCTCGGCCAGCCGCAGCGTCAGCTCGTAGCCGTGGACCTGCACCTCCATGGGATCCCCCATGGGGGCCAGCTTGACCACCGTTACCTCTGCGCCGGGGATGATCCCCATGTCCAGAAAGTGCTGGCGCAGGGCGCCCTTGCCGCCTACCTGCCGGATCACGGCGCTTTTTCCGATCTCTAAGTCCTTGAGTGTCATGGATAGGTACCTCTCTCTCAGCGTCTCCTTACAGCCTCTGCTGGCGCATCCATACGTCCATGACCAGCGAGTGGGGCAGCAGCTTGGTCAGCCCCGCCTGAAGGCGGGCGACAAAGCCGTATTGGCACACGTCGCGGCCTCGTTCGGCGTCCCGCCAGGTGCGCTTCACGATGTCGTCCGGCTCGTACATGGCTACATATTTTTTTACCACCGGCGCATCGTTTTCAGCTATGGCGCGGTCAAAAAATGCCGTCTTTGTCCAGAAAGGGCACACCGCCATGACGGATATGCCCTGCCCCGCCAGCTCACGGTTCAGTGCGCGGCTGAAGCTGAGGACGAAGGCCTTGGTGGCGCCGTAGACATTGACGTAGGGAATGGGCTGGAACGCCGCTACGGACGCGATGTTGATGATCTTGCCGCCGCGGGGCATATAGGGCACGGTGAGCTGGCACATGGCCACCACCGCCTGACAATTCAGGTCCGTCATGTTCAGATTCACGTCCAGCGGCGTGTCCATTACGGCGCGGAATTTGCCGTAGCCGCTGCAATTCATGAGCAGCCCCACCTCCACCGGCTCCGCCGCCAGCGCGGCGGCGTAGACACTGAAGCTGCCGCGGTCCGTCAGGTCCAGCGCCAGCGGCCGGACGGGGAAGGGGACCGTTTCGCGCAGGGACTCCAGCTGCTGGGCGTGGCGGGCGATGACCCATACCTCGTCAAATGTGCCGTACTGATCTATCGTTTCGGCGAAGCGCCGTCCCATACCGCTGGACGCGCCGGTGATGACCGCGATCTTTTTCATGCGTGACCCTCCTGTGTGTTTTGCTACCAATTTACCCCACGGCAGCGGATGCTGTCAAGCCCCTCCTCCACAAGAGGCCGTGCTGCCCGCCATGCTGAAGGGAAATGGCGCGGAACGGCGGAACCGTCACGCTGCCAACGCCTGTATCGCCGCGCTCTGCGGCGACCGCGGATGGACGCCGGAGGAGGCCGGCCTTTTGCTCAAGACGGCGCGGCAGAAATAAGAAAGAGAGCGGCATCCGCCGCTCTCCTTCTATTTACTGATTCAGCCGAGTTTGCTCCAGGTCAGGGGGCCGGCAATGCCGTCAGATGCCAAGCTGTTGGCCTCCTGGAACGCCTGGACCGCGGCCTTCGTCTTGGCGCCGAAGATGCCGTCCACGCTGCCGCAGTCATAGCCCCTGGCGTTCAGCAGCTCCTGCAGCTTCCGCACGGCCTCGCCGCTGCTGCCGTAGCTCACGGTGGGCTGGGCGGTGGTCACCGCCGTTACGGGCGCGGCGTCATAGAGCTTGCCCCAGGTGAGCTTGCCCACGATGCCGTCCACGCTGAGGCTGTTGGCCTTCTGGAACGCCGTCACGGCCGCATACGTCTTGCCGCCGAAGATGCCGTCCACGCTGCCGCAGTCGTAGCCCTTGGCGTTCAGCTCGCCTTGCAGGGTCTTGACGGCGTCGCCGGTGCAGCCCCGGTACAGCATGGGCATATCAATGGCCGATGGGCCGGAGTAGCGGGAGGTCTTGCCGCCGGTGCTGCCGCCAACGGAGGTCCAGTGGGCGTAGAGGGTGGTATTCGCAGCATACACGTGGGCAGTCGTGATCTCGCTGCCGCCGCTGGCAGCCGTGTACCAACCGTCGAAGCGGTAGCCGGCGCGGCTGGCGGTGGGCAGAGAGGCCAGCTTCTGGCCGCTGGTGGTCTGCGGGGGGATCGTGCCGCTGCCGCCGTTGACATGGAAGGTCACCGTGTACTCGACCGGTGCGGGAGGCGCTGCGTTCACTGTGATGGCCTGCGTGCAGGTCTTGGTCACGCCGCCCTCGGTGTAGCTGATGGTGACCTCGGTATCGGCGGTCGTCAGCGCGGCGGTGGGAGCGTAGGTGTAGGAGGTGACAGCGGCTGTGCTGCTGTCGCTGTACGTTGCCTCGATGACCATGCCGGTGGCATCGAACAGTTCGCCCTCGGTGTAGTTCACCTTGTCGGGCGCGGTCTTCACGGAGATGCCGCTCAGCGTCACCGGTGCGGGAGGCGCGGCATTGACCGTGATGGCCTGCGTGCAGGTCTTGGTCACGCCGCCCTCGGTGTAGCTGATGGTGACCTCGGTATCAGAGGTCGTCAGCGCGGCGGTGGGCGCGTAGGTGTAGGAGGTGACGTCCTTCTTGCTGCTGTCGCTGTACGTCGCCTCGATGACCATGCCGGTGGCATCGAACAGTTCGCCCTCGGTGTAGTTCACCTTGTCGGGCGCGGTCTTCACGGA
>CAKTOK010000027.1 GCA_934589835.1 uncultured Oscillospiraceae bacterium
TACCTCCTTAATGATGCCCGCTGGCGTGGACGCGCCGGCTGTAAGCCCCGCCACAGAACATCCGTTAAGAAAGTCACCCTTGAGTTCATCCGCCCGCTCGATCTGATAGACGGCGGGGCACCTCTCGCTGCAAATCTCCGTTAAATGTTTGGTGTTGGCACTCTTACGATCTCCGACCACGACCATCACGTCCGCCATGGCCGCGATCTGAGCGGCTTCCGACTGACGCTTATGCGTAGCATCACATATTGTATCAAAGATTTTTGCGTTTGTACACTGTTTTTTTAAAATTTTTACGCAGTCCTCCCAGAGACTCCGGATACAGGTGGTCTGCGCCGCCGCCATCAGCGGCATGGCGCTGCGCTCCGGCCGCTCCGCCAGCCACTGTGCCACCGCCTCCGGCCCGTCCAAAATCACGGAATCCGCCGCCCAGCTGGCCGCGCCCATTACCTCCGGATGGTGCTGCTCGCCGATGATGAGAGGGATGCGCCCCTCCTCGCCGGCACTGGCCACCAGCCTCTGGATGCGCCGCACATTGGGACAGGTGGCGTCTACGATCTCCGCGCCGATGTCCGCCAACTGGCGGTACACCTGCTTCGTCTCGCCGTGGGACCGGATGATCACTGTCTCCCCTGTCCGCACCTGAGCCGGATCGTCCACCTGCCGGACGCCCAGCGCCTCCAGCTCCTGCACCACATGAGCATTGTGGATGATGCTGCCCAGCATCACGCAGCCGCCCTTTTCCCGGGCGGCCTGCTCCGCCAGCCTCACCGCCCGCTCCACGCCATAGCAGAAGCCGGCGGACCTTGCCGCGATCACACGCATGACGCACCGCCCAGCTCATAGGCCCGCCGCATGACCTCGTCCGAATTGGCCTGATATTCCTCCGCTGTGCCCTTGCGCCCCGTATAGACAGGTGCGAACGGCTGGCCGAAGGTGATGACGGTCTTGCGGAACAGCCGCTTCTTCATCCCAATGAAGACCGGCACCATCTTCACCCCCGCGCGGATAGCCATCATGCCCGCGCCGCTCTTGGGCGTCACCTGCCCGGGTGCCTTCACGCGGGTGCCCTCCGGAAAGATCAGCAGGTTCCACCCATCCCGCAGGCTGGTGATGGCGGTCTTCACCGCATGGATGTCGCTGTTGCCGCGATCCACGGGAAATACGCCGATGCTCCGCAGGAACCACCCCACCACGGGGATAGAAAACAGCTGCTTTTTCGCCATGATCCGCACGCGAAACGTCTGCGGCATGGCCAGCACCAGCAGGATGGGGTCCCATGCGCTGGAGTGGTTGGCGCACAGAATGGCCGCCTCGTCCTCCAAATGCTCCGTGCCCCGCAGCTCCACCGGCCGGAAAAACAGCACAAGTGGTCTGAGGACGCGCCATACCTTGCCGTAAAAATCGTTCCTCAATTTGATACACTCCCTCGTATCACATCCAGCAGCAGCGCCAGACTGGCGCTGAAATCCATGGTGCTGGTGTCGATCATGATGGCGTCGTCCGCCGCCCGCAGCGGCGCTGCCGCCCGATGGGTGTCGTTGTAGTCCCGTTCCTCCATCTCCCGCAGCACCTCCTCATAGGGCTTGGGCGTTCCCCGCTGCTCCAGCTCCAGCTGGCGGCGCTTCGCCCGCACCTCCACGTCGGCGTAGAGAAAGATCTTCACGTCCGCGTCGGGCAGCACCACCGTACCGATGTCCCGCCCGTCCATGATGACGCTGCGGGTGCGGGCCAGTGAGCGCTGCATCTCCATCAGGAAATCCCGCACGCCCTGAATGGCGGACACGGCGGAGGCGTACATGGAGATCTCCGGCAGGCGGATATCCTCCGTCACGTCCTCTCCGTTCAGCAGCATCCGCTGTAAACCCGCCGCATCGTGGGCCATACCAATATGGATGTCCGGCAGCGATGCCAGCACCGCCGGCTCGTCTCTGGGGTCGATGCCCTGCCGCCGGATGTACAGGCCGATGGTGCGGTAGATGGCGCCGGTATCCACGTACAGGATGCCCAGCCGCTCTGCCGCCGCCTTGGCCAGTGTGCTCTTTCCCGCGCCGGAGGGCCCGTCCACAGCCACGGCGTATCGTTCCTTGCTCATGTATGTCGTCCTCATTTCTCTGCGGCGGAAAGCCCCGCCAGATATCCGGTGGCCCATGCGATCTGTAAATTGAAGCCGCCGGTGTATGCGTCCACGTCCAGCACCTCTCCTGCCAGATACAGTCCCTCCGCCAGCTTGGATGCCATGGTACCGGGGACTACCTCTCCCACCTTCACGCCGCCTGCGGTGACGATGGCCTCGGCCACGGGCCGCGGGCCGGTGAGAGGCACGGTGAAGTGCTTCAGCTCCTGTACCAGACGGCGGCGCTGCTCTTTTGTCAGGCTGTTGGCCTTCTCCCCCTCTGGCAGCGCCAGCCGCCGCAGCAGCACCGGCACCATGCTCCGGTGTACCAGCCCCGCCAGAATATTGGCCATATCGCGGTTGGGATTCTCTCCGATATCCCGCAGGATGCGGGCGTCCAGCTTCTGCTCCTCCAGCGCCGGCTTCAGGTCGATGGACAGGGTATACGTCTCCTTATCCCAGCGGCGCAGATGGGCGCTGGCCGACAGGATCAGCGGCCCCGACACGCCGAAATGGGTGAACAGCATCTCGCCGAACTCCCGAAATACCGGCTTCCCCTTGCCATTGAGCACAGTGGCCTCCACATTCCGCAGACTCAGCCCCTGCATGGCTCCGCAGTCGGCATCATCGCTCTCCAGCGGCACCAGAGAGCCTCGGGGCGGCACGATGGTGTGCCCCAGCGCCGCCGCCATGGTATAGCCGTCGCCGGTGGAGCCGGTGGCGGGATAGGACACGCCGCCGGTGGCCAGCACCGCCGCGTCCGCCGGATAGAGCTGCCGTTCTCCCCGCACGCCGGTGACGCGGCCCTCCGCCGTCACGATCTCCGCCGCCCGCTCCCGCAGGATGCGGACCCGCAGCCGCCGCAGCTCCCGCTCCAGCGCACCGGAGATGTCAAAGGATCGGTCGGACACGGGGAATACCCGATTGCCGCGCTCCACCTTCAGCGGTACGCCCAGCCCCTCGAAGAACGCCATGGTGTCCTGGGGCGTGAACCGCGTCAGCGCGCTGTACAGAAACCGCCCGTTGCCCGGGATATTGGCCATCAGCGTCTCCTGATCGCAGTCGTTGGTCACGTTGCACCGGCCCTTCCCCGTGATATTCAGCTTTTTCCCCAACCGCTCGTTGGGCTCCAGCAGCGTCACCGCCGCGCCCTGTCGGGCCGCTGTGACCGCCGCCATCATACCGGCGGCTCCGCCGCCGATGACTACGATCTCACTCATCGTCCTCTTTCCCAAAGATACTGTACTTCGACCACACCTGCTCCATATCCGCCAGCGTCGCGGACAGCGCCTCCCGCCGCTGACGGCCCACCGCCAGGATCAGCGCGTTCAGCAGGCTCAGCGGCGCCGCCATGGAGTCCACAAACGAGATCATATCGCTGGGCGCCAGCAAGGACAGCGCCGCCATCTGGTACATGGGCGACATGGGGCTGTCGGTGATGGCGATAACGTCCGCCTTGCGGGAGCAGGCGAACTGCACCGCATGGATGGCCATTTTGGAGTACCGTGGGAAGCAGATGCTCAGCAGCACGTCCCCCGGTCCGATATGCACCAGCTGCTCGTAGATCTCGCCGGCCGCCGAGCTCTGCACCAGTGTGACGTTCTCGAAGATGAGGTGCATATAGAAGTTGAGATAGCCCGCCAGAAACGAGGAGGACCGCACACCCAAGATATAGATGTGCTTGGCGTGGAGCAGCTTGTCCACCACCCGTTCGAATTCCTCGCGGTCCAGCTCCTCGATAATATCGTGGATGCTGTTCATATCCCGCTGCATGACGCTGCCCAGAATGTCCGAGCCGCTCATCTGATCGCTGGACACCTGAATGCGCTGGATGGATGTGAGCTTGCCGCGGATCAGCTCCTGCAAAGCCTTCTGCATATCCGGATAGCCGTCGTAGCCCAGCTCCGCCGCGAACCGCACCACCGTGGATTCGCTGACCTGCGCCGTCTGCCCCAGCTTGTTGGCGGTCATAAACGCCGCCTTGTCATAGTTTTCCAAAATGTAATTGGCGATACGCTTCTGTCCCTTGGAAAAAGTGTCCATCCCGCTGCGGATGGTCTGCAATACACTTCTATTCACGCTCATCGCCTCCTTTGATCCGTTGTAATTCCTGCTCTGTCAAGTACCTCCACTTGCCTACCGGAAGGTCTCCCAGCAGCAAGCCGTCCTCTTGTATTCGCTGCAATTTATCCACGTGCAGCCCGATCCTGGCACACATCCGGCGCACCTGCCGGTTCTTTCCCTGGTGGATGACCACCCGCACCACAGCCTGCTGGCCGCGGCGCTCTATCTCCTGCGCCAGCGCCGGCGCGATAGGTTCTCCATCCAGCTCCGTGATGGCCATGAGCCGCTCCGCCGCGCCCCGTATGTCGCCCCGCACCGTCACCAGATACACCTTGTCTATCTGATGCCGAGGGTGCAGCATCCGCTGGGCGAAGGCCCCGTCATTGGTGAACAGCAGCAGCCCCTCGGAATCTCGGTCCAGCCGCCCCACAGGGTATACCCGCACCCCGCAGTCGGCTACCAGCTCCGCCGCCGTCCGCCGTCCGTACTCATCGGACAGCGTGGTCACATAGCCTCGGGGCTTGTGGAGCATCAGATAGACCCGCCGCCCGCCGAAATCCACCGGCCTCCCGTCCACCGTAACGGTGTCCGTTTCCGGATCGGCCCGATCGCCCAGCGCCGCCGCCGCGCCGTTGACGCAGACGCGGCCCGCCGCGATCCATGCCTCCGCCGTCCGTCGGGAGCACAGGCCGGCCCCTGCCATCAGTTTTTGCAGCCGTTCGGCCATCCGTCTCCCTCCTCCTTTATGGCGCCCAGCTCTCTGCCGCGCACTGCGCCAGCCGCACCAGCAGCCGCTGCACCGCGCGGCGCGGCGCTTCCACGCGGAAGCCGTATTCATACAGAGCCGCGTGGTCGGCCCAGTCGTCGCCGTCGCACAGCGTCACCGCCACCAGCCGGCAGCCGTCCCGCTCCGCGCAGGACACCAGCGTGCGGCCCGCCGCCTTCGTATAGCCTGTTTTCAGTCCGATGCAGCCCTCTACCTGCCGCAGCAGGCGGTTGTGGTTCTCCATGGTCCGCTGTCCCACGGCGGCCGTCTTGCTGGCACATATCCGTCGGAACGTGGGATTTTCCATGGCCGCCGCGGCCAGCACCGCCATGTCCCGTGCCGTGGAGTAGTGTCCCTCCGCATCCAGTCCATTGGGATTGGCGAAGCCGGTATCGTCCATTCCCAGCGCAGCCGCCTTCTCGTTCATCAACGCCACGAAGGGTTCCAGCCCTCCGGCACACTCCGTCAGAGCCAGCGCCGCGTCATTGCCGGAGCACAGCAGCAGCCCGTACAGCAGCTCCTCCATCCGCACCGTCTCTCCGACGCGGAGATACATGGACGAACCCTCCGCCATGTGCTGCGATCCCACGGTCACAGTGTCATCCAGCGCCCCCTGCTCCAGCGCCACCAGCGCCGTCATGATCTTGGTGGTGCTGGCAATACGCATCTGCCGCGTACCGGCCTTGTCATACAGGATCTGCCCCGTGTCCGCGTCCATCAGAACAGCGGCCGTGGCGGAGACCTCCAAAGCCTCCGCCACAACCGGCAGCATACACAATAACACGCACAGGCGCAGCAGCATCGGGAGCGTTCTGACGGACATGGGATCACCGCACTTTCCTCTATGATCCCTCCAGTATATTCCGTTCCGCTGAAAAGTATTTTCCTTTAGAAGTCCGCCTTTTCCCGCTTCCTGTCGAGGAAGCTCTCCACGCGGTCCATGACCTGCGGCACCATCTCCACGATGCGATCCACCGTGGTGATGGCGGGAGTGCCCACCGGCAGCATGCGGGTCACGCCGTCCTTGATCACCAAAAACGCCATCGGCTCCACCCGCACGCCTGCGCCTGCACCTGCGCCCAGCTTGTCGGTCTGCTTGCCGTAGTCGCCGCTGCCGACGCCGAAGCCGAAGCTCAGGCGGGACACAGGGATCAGCGTCACGCCGTCCGCCGTAACAATGGGCTCGCCCACCACCGTATTGGAGTCCACCATCTCGCGGATCTTTCCCATGGAGGCTTCCATCATCGCGCCGATGGCGTTCTTCTTCTCGTTCATTTCCATACTGTTCGCTCCTTTTCCTCAGTTGGTTGTGGTTGCGTCCGTGCCGCCGGACGTATCGTTCTTTTCCTCGCTCTGCGGAGCCGGTTTTCTCCCGCCGCCGCTTTTCGCGGCCGCAGCTTGCCTGATCCGCCGCGTTTCCTGGAAGCTCTTATACCACCGCAGCGCCGGTCCGGCAAAGGCAAGGCCGATGGCCAGCAGGTCCCGTATCTGAAGACTCAGGCCCACCTGACCGCTGAGGCGCGTTTCCGCTCCGCTGAAATCCATCTCCAGATGGATGCGGGGGTCCGGCATCCGCATCAGCCGCTCCGCCTCCGGCATCACCAGCCAAATGGCACTGTTGGCAAGGCCGTACAGCTCCGCCACCTGCGCGGGGTCGTCGCCGCCGAAGCACACCGACAGCTGCATCGGGTCGATACGCAGCCGCTGTCGGGTCCTTCGCAGCCCGCGCTTCAGCGCTTCCCACAAGACAGGCAGCGCCTCACGGATGTCGCCCGCCGTCAGGTCCTGCGACAGCCGTTTGCCCTCCGGCTTCTCCTTTTTGGGCTTGGGCGGCTTCTCCCCCTCTGGCTTCTCCGGATTTTTCCGCTCCTTGGGCGGCGCCAGCTGTATCCGAACGGGACCCACCGCCGCCGTCACGTGCAGCTCCTCACCAAAGCGGATGTGTACGCCCACGCGCAGCAGCAGCGCCACTGCCAGCAATACCAGCAGGATGCCCAGTATCCACAGCGCCACCAAACGGGTCCCCCCTTTTTTTTATTCTTCCCCGGTCTCCGCCGGCAGATTCCCTTCCTCGTCCAGCCGCATCTGGCCGTCCGCCTCCAGCCCCGGCATCTGGGGCAGATCCTCCAGCGAATCCAGATGGAAGGCCCGCAGAAACGCCTGCGTCGTCCGGTACAGACGGGGCCGTCCGGGCACCTGTAACCGGCCGCATTCCTCGATGAGGTGCCGGTCCAGCAGCAGCCCCACCGTATAGGAGCTGTCCACGCCGCGGATCTGGTCCACATATGCCCTTGTGGTGGGCTGGTAGTAGGCGATGATCGTCAGCACCTCCAGCGCCGGCTGACTCAGCTTGGCAGGCTTCCGGATCTCAAAGGCCCTGCGGATCTGGTCGCCATACTCCGGCGCGGAGCATAGCTGATAGCTGTCCTCCATTCTCAAAAGGCGGATGCCCCGCCGCTCATAGCTGTAATAATCCTGCAGCCGCTGGAGCACCAGCTCCGCCGTGGGCCGGTCCAGCTCTGTGGCCACGCAGATGCGGTCGATGCCCACCGGCTCGCCGGAGGCAAAGAGGATGCCCTCCACAGCGGCCTCGATCTCTTTCATTTCCCGTGTATCCATTGTGTTCCCCTTACATCAGTTCTTCCGCTCCCTCGTCCCCGCAGGCCACCGTGCAGTCTCCGGCGGGACCGGCCAGCTTGATCAGATTGTTCCGGCACAGCTCCAGCACCGCCATGAACGTGGCCACCAGCTCGCTGCGGGTCCTGCTGCCGCGGAACAGCAGCAGAAAACGGGTGATGCCGCTCTCCTTCAGGCGACGGATGATCTCCTTCGCCTTGGTCTCCACCGGATACGGCTCCCGCTTCACGATCTCGTCGAAGGCCTTCAGCGGCGGCGTCTCCTCCGGCTGTCCCCGCCGGTCCGTCACCTCCTGCATGGCCAGGATCAGATCCGCCGGCTCCTGCTCGTACTCGTAGATCTTCCCCCGCTCCATGGGCTCCGGCGGGCGGGTCAGCACGTTCCGGCCAAACTCTCCCATGGGGCCCAGCCGCTCCGTGATGTAGCGCACCTTGGCGTAGGCATCGCCCCGCTTTCGCTCCTCCAGCGACTGGATGAGGGCGTCCATCTCGCTCTGCGCCTCCTCATCCTCCAGACTCAGCAGCATACGGGTCTTGATATACATAAGATGGGCGGCCATGGTGATGAACTCGCTGGCCACCTCCAGGTCCATCTGCTTGCGCTTCTCCAGATAGTCCAGATACTGCTCCAGGATCAGCGCAATGGGGATGTCCTGTATCTCGATTTTATTTTTGCTCAGCAGGAACAATATCAGATCCAGCGGCCCCTCAAAGTCCTCCAGCGACTCGCTGCCTCTGGCCTGTACCACCTTTTCCAGCTTAAAGATCGGATTGTCCAACAGTGCTTCTCCTCAAAAGCCGACGATGCGGCAGAATAATGTGAATACCCCGCGGATAGCGGCGTCCAGCGCATTGCTGCCGATCCCCACGGAGATAATGACCACCAGCAGCACCATGCCGAACTGCTCGTAGCGCATCAGCCAGTTGTAGGCGCGGTCTGGCAGCAGCACCGCCACCACCTTGGAACCGTCCAGCGGCGGCACCGGCACCAGATTGAAAAGCCCCAGCCCCACCGACAGGGATGCGGTGTTCACCAGGAACGAGAACAGCGTCTCCGGCAGCGTCCCCGTCGCCAGCGCCCGGGCATACACCAGCCGCGCCGCCAGCAGCAGCACCAGCGCCAGCAGAAAATTGGACGCCGGACCGGCCAGTGCCGTGACGGCCATGCCTTGCTTGGGCTTTTTGAAATAGTTGGGGTTCACCGGCACGGGCTTGGCCCAGCCGAAGCCCGCCACGATCATCATCACAAAGCCGATCCAGTCGATGTGCCGCAGCGGATTCAGGCTCAGCCGGTGGGCACGCTTGGCCGTGGGATCGCCCAGCGCATAGGCCGCCAACCCGTGGCACGTCTCATGGATGGTCAGGCATAGAAATACGGATGCCAGCCGCAGCAGGATGCTCTCCAGCGAGCCGAAGTCCAGCGCGTCCCATAAATTCGTCAGATATTGCAAAGGAAGCTCCTCCCGATCAAATACGCCAGTTTACGATACTCCCCCGCATTATAGCAAATATTCCCGCAAAACACAAGGAGAAATCGCCTGTACATTGTCACCGAAATGACCCGTATGTAACCATTTTGTATCCAACTTACAACCGCTTCGTCTTTTTTCTGTAAGGATGCGTACCGCCATCTCTGGTACAGTATAGACAAGAAGCAAATAACACCATCTATTCGCTGTCAGAAAGGAGAACACAACATATGGTCAACGTGAAGATGATCGTCGGTCTGGTCGCTCTGTGCATGGTATCTGCCGTGGCTGCCTTTTTCCTGCCCAACGCCTATGGTATGCTGCTCTCCTTCGTGAGCATCGGCGCCGCCCTTGCCGTTGGCGTACTGGCCGTCATCGCATTCGCGCGGCTGATCCGGCAGCGCCGTGCGTTCTGATACAGGCTCCGCCTGTGCTCCGGACCCCATCCCTACCCGGCAGCAGGTCAGGGAACGCCGATGGCGTTCCCTGACCTTTTTGCATTTTCTCTGTTGCAAATCGCCGGCCTTGCGGCTATACTGTTACCTATAAAGGAGCGTTTGCTATGAAAGTACGTCTTAACGAGGACGCGGAGGTTGTCCGTACCATCCGCGAGGGCCTGCGCCGCACCGGCGGCTACTGTCCCTGCCGCCTTGCCCATACTGAGGAGAACCGCTGTATGTGCAAGGAGTTCAAGGACCAGATCGCGGATCCCAACTATGAGGGCTACTGCCACTGCCGCCTGTACTACAAGGAGAAGTGACGCCCGCACACAAAAAGGCTGAGCCTCGGCTCAGCCTTTATGCGTCTCTGACAAGCTCCCGCAGCAGCCCGATGACCGTCAGCGCCACGCCGCCCAGCAGCATCACGTCCGCCAGATTCCACACCAGATGCCGCAGCTTCTTCCCCGCATGGGGCAGCTGGATATAGTCCGTCACGCTGCCCCGCCGCATCCGGTCGTACTGATTGCTCAGTCCGCCGCCCAGCACCAGTAGGATGCCAAGCTGCGCCGAAGGCGTGCGCCGTTCGATGTGGGGCAGCAGGCAGACAGCCGCCGCGATCCACAGGAGGAACGGCGTCCACCGCAGCGCCATCCGGTAACGGCTGCCCAACCCCATGAAAAAGCCGGGGTTCTCCAGATGCGTCAGCCGCACCGTCCTTCCCTCGAACTGCAAGGTCTCCCGGCGGGACAGTGTCTTGAGCACGCGGTCGCCGATGAGCAGCGCCGCCGCCAGAATGATGGCAAGCCTCATCCCGTCACCTCCTGCCCCGCCGGATGGTAAAGCCGAACACCAGACCGCACAGGCCGCCCACCACATGGGTGATCTGGGAGATGTTGTCCCGCTTGAACAGGCCGTCCATGATCTCGCCGCCCAGATAGAAGATGACCACCAGGATCAGGGTGATGGGGATCTCGCCTCGCCGCATGGCCGTGAACGAGGACAGCACGATCATCATAAATACCACGCCGCTGGCGCCCAGCAGCACCGAGCCCGGGAAGAACAGGAAATGCACCAGTCCCGTGACCACCGCCGTCACCGCGATGGTCCACGCCATGGTACCGCTGCCGTACTTCTCCTCCAGCCCGGGGCCCACCAGCAGCAGCAACAGCATATTGCTCATGTAGTGTTCATAGTCCGCGTGACCCAGCACATGGCCGAAAAAACGCACATAGGTCAGCGGGTCGGACAGTGAGGACCGGTACACGGAGAAATACTGATATGTCGTAGCGCCGTCGGTCCAGTTGCCCAGCAGCAGCGCGATCAGGCTCAGCAGAGCAAAGGACAGGATCACCGGCGCATTAAAGCGTATCACGATCTTTTTCAAACAGTTTCCCTCTTTTCAAATGCACTGCGGCATATTATACTATACAGAGCGCAACTTGTAAACAAAAGGAGGACCACAATGTGAAAAAATGGCTGAAGGTGGTGCTATGCATCGTGCTGGCGCTGGTGCTGCTGGTCGGCGGTTACGTCGCGTATGTGTTCATCGACTACCACCGCATCGGCGATATGGCGCTGCTCCCCGCAAGCTCTGACAGCACCGCTCCCGCCGTGCAGGCGGATACGCCGTACACCGTCGTCTCCTATAATATCGGCTTCGGTGCCTACGAGGATGATTACGGCTTCTTCATGGACGGCGGCACGGAGTCCCGCGCCTGGAGCAAGGAGCGGCTGGACGCGAACCTCACCGCCATCGGCGCCCTGCTGGCTCAGCAGGATGCGGATTTCTATCTGCTGCAGGAGGTAGACATCGGCTCCACCCGCACCTATCAGGTGGACGAGCGCCCCTACCTCACCGGCGCCCTGCCGGAGCTGACCAGCGTGTTCTGCCAGAATTACGACTCGCCCTACCTCATGTACCCCCTGCTCCAGCCTCACGGCGCCTCCCGTTCCGGCCTGCTGACCCTTTCCTCCGCCGCCGTCGCCGAGGCCGCGCGGGTGGAGCTGCCGGTGGAGTCCGGCTTCATGAAGCTGCTGGATCTGGACCGCTGCTACTCCGTCTGCCGCATCCCTGCGGCGGACGGGCGGGAGCTGGTGCTCTATGATCTGCATCTCTCCGCCTATACCAGCGACGGCGCCATCGCCACAGAGCAGCTGGAGCTGCTGCTGTCGGATATGCAGGCGGAGTATGAAGCAGGCAACTGGTGCGTCGCCGGCGGTGACTTCAACAAGGATCTGCTGGGCGATTCCGCGGCGTGGTTCGGCGAGGCCGATCAGGACTACTCCTGGGCCCAGCCCATCCCTGCTGACGTCTTCGACGGGCTGGACATCTCGCTGGTAGCGCCTCTGGATGAAAACGACCCTGTCCCCAGCTGCCGCAACGCCGACGGCCCCTATCATGCGGGGCAGTATGTCCTGACCGTGGACGGCTTTCTGGTCTCAGCCAATGTCACCGTAGAGCGGGCATCTGTCATTGACGCAGGCTTCGCCTATTCTGACCACAACCCCGTGACCATGACGTTCACCCTGCAAGGCTGACATGAGCTTCCCGCGAAAAACGGCGCACCGGAGTCCTCCTCCGGCGCGCCGTTCTGTTATGTATTTTTACTTCACAAGCTCTTTCCTCAGCGAGTTTCGGTTCTCCTCCGTCACGGTAAGCACCCGCACGCGAGGATGTGCCGCCACCCGCCGCAGAAAGGCGCTGTCCGCCTGCTGCAAAACGCCGCACACCGGCACATGGCTGTCCAGCGCCGCCAGCACCGCCGTCTGAAACCGCTCTGCCGCCGCCTCCGCCGGCCCCAGCTCGTCCATAACAATAACATCGCAGCCCTCCGCATCCGCCAATGCCGCCGGCCCCAGCGCATCGAACCGGTCCGTCCGCCGCTCCCCGCAGAAGCACACCAGATTCTCCGGCGCAGGGCGCTCCTCTGCCGCGGCGCGCAGCAGGTGGATGGAGGGCCGTTCCAGTACGCCCGTTGCCCGCACGGTGAAAAAGCCGCCCAGCCACTTTCCCTCCAGCATCGCCCGCAGCAGCGTGGATTTGCCCACGCCCTTCCGGCCGGTGAGAAACAGGTGGGGACGCTCAATGCATGGGGCAGCCATGGTGCGTCTCTCCGTTTGCCTCGCGGCGGGTAGCCCGCACGAGGATCATCTCACCGGTAATGGACACGGCGATCTCCTCCGGCGTCACGGCCTTGATGGCCGTCCCCACCGGCGTATGGACAAAGGCGATGGCCTCCTCGGAGATGCCTGCCTCCCGCAGCCGCCGGTTGACAAAGGCCGTCTTTTTGCGGGAGCCGATGACGCCCACATAGGCCGTCTCTCCCCGAAGGACCTGTACCTGCGCCTGAAAATCGTATTCGTGGCCGTTGGTCATGATGACCACATAATCCTCCGGTCCCACAGTGAGGTAGTCGCCGATGCGGGTGAAGTCGCCGCAGATCAACTGATCTGCCTGTGGGAACCGCTCCACCTCGGCAAACTGCGGCCGGTCGTCGAACACCACAGGCCGGAAGCCCACGGTATACAGCAGCGGCACCAGCGCGCGGGCGATGTGCCCGCCGCCGAAAATAATGGCTCGCTCGCCAACAGGCAACGGCATCGTAAAGCAATTTTCCTTGTCAGCTTTTTCCTCCGTCAGATAGGGCATCCCCCCATCCAGCGGCTGAACCAGCCAGCCCTTCTGCCGCTGCCGTATCCGCCGCAGCGCCTCCGATGCCAGTGCATCCCATGCATCCTCCGCCATGGGGATACGCCGGAAATACACGGTCACATCACCGCCGCAGACCATGCCGGTGCTCTGTGCGCTGCCATCGCGGCGCAGCCGGAATTCGCGGATCCGGCTGTCGGTCCCGTCGGCCAGCATTTCCCGAGAAATGGCGATGGCCTGTCCCTCCACGGCGCCTCCGCCGATGGTACCGGCCAGCAGGCCGTTTTGCCCCACCAGCATCTGGCTTCCCTTGCCGCGGGGCGCGGAGCCGTCGTCCCAGATAATGGTGGCCAGCACGGCGTTATGGCCCTTTTCCCGCTCATATACCAGCGTCTGAAAAATGGTATTCATTGGTGATCCTCCCGCCGCACAAGCGGCTGTTTGCAGGCACCCAGCGGCTGCCATCAGCCGCTGGGTGTCCTTTGTTTTCAAGGGTTTCCGGTCACGCCGCCTTGTCTGCCGCAGGCAGAGAGTTGGCCATCAGCGCGTCATACTGTGCCTGCGTCAGGTCGCAGTGATAGAACATCCGGAAGTAGCTGCTGACCTCGGTGTACAGATCATAGTCCGCCGCCTCGGGATACAGGACCTTGGTCATCCACATCATGCCCAGCAGCCGCTGGACACTGGGCGGGAAGCCCATCCAGTTATAGGGGCCCATGGGGACCTCATAGTAAGCGCCGCGCCGAATGGCGGTGATGGTCTGCCAGTTCTCATTGCTGCCCACAGCGGCATAGATACTGCCCGGCGCGAACAGGATGACATCGGGATTCCAGTTGAGGAGCTGCTCCATATCCACCTCGTTGCCGGTGCCCTTGCTGGAGGGCTCCTCCACCACGGCCAGATTGTTGCTCAGAAGATCGATGACCTCGGCGTGATAGGAGCCCTGAGCGATGACGTTAAGCCCCTCGTCACCTGTGATGTAAAGTAGATTTACTTTCTCCATGCTGTCGGCGATGGCCAGCGCGCGGTCATAGGTGCTGCGGCAGTAGTCCGCCAGCGCCTTGGCCTCGTCAGGCATGGCCAGCAGGTCGCCCAGCATGGTGTACGTCTCGTCCATGGATTTCAGATAGGCGTCGATGTGGACGAAGGGGATGCCGGTCTGCTCCTGCAGGGCGTCCATGTCCTCCACAATGCTGCCCTTCGGCTCGCCCACGTCAATGACTACGTCAGGCGCGGCGGCCAGCAGCGCCTCCAGATTCATCTCACCTTTTCCGCCGTAAAGCTGGCCTAAAATCGGTAATTCGTAATATTTTTTATCTAAAAACACCGACGCACTTTCGTCCCATGCATTGGCGATGCCCACCAGCTTATCGGGGGCCAGCGCAAATACGACGATCTGGGCCAGCGGGCCGGAAATGGCAATTTTTTCCACATCCACAGGTACCGTGACCTGACGGCCGCAGGAGTCCGTAAACACACGGGTGGCGTCCTCCTGCCGGGCGTCCTCAGCGCCGCTGGGGTCGGCATCCGCAGGCTTGGCACCGCAGGCAAACAGCGTCAGCGACATCACCAGCGCCAGCAGCAGCGCCATCCATCTTTTTCCATTCATTGACATTTTTCCTCCTGTTTTTCGTTCTGGTCATTTCCGGTTTTCTTCCGGTTTTCTTCCGGTTTTACTTCCTGATTCACTTCATGATGAAGAAGATCAGGAATTTGCAGCGCATCCAAGGCCAGCAGACCCAACCGCCGGAGGCTGGGGAGCCGCCATGGGAACTGCGGATCGTCGGTCCGTTCCAGCCTTTCCCGCAAAAAATCGTCGGTGATGAGAGCGGCATCGTCTCCCCGCCGATACAGGGCAAAAAAGCGGCGGGCATCCTCCCAGCTGCGGAAGGGCTGGTCAAAGCGGAAGGCCGTCCGCTTCAGGTCGTAGGGGATACCCAACTCCTCCAGACGGCGGCAGGCGGCCTCCAGACCGTGGGTCCCGCCCAGCGGCTGCTTTGTCACGGTGAAGCGGTGGTCGGTATGGTCCCGCTTGACCACCAGGACCCTGCCGCGGCACTGCGCGCTGGCCGCTGTCAGTATCTCGTCCATGCTGCCGAAAAAGCAGAATACCATGGCGTCATAGGGCTGGGGCGGCGTATGGGTCAGGACATCGGTGCAGCAGGGGTACACGTTCTCGATCTGCCGGCGAGACAGCTCCCGCTCCAGCACTGCCAGCGCCCGACGATCCCGCTCCGCCGCCGTGACGGAACGGACGTAAGGCGACAGGGCCAGCGAAAGGAAGCCCAGCCCGCAGCCGGCGTCGCAGATACGGTCCTCCGGCTTCAGGTACGGGGCCAGCTCCGCCGCCAGCAGGCGGTAAAAGTCCGTCTGCCGCGACGCATCGGCCATCCAGCCGATGCCGTCAGCGGTCCAGTGGTACATGGTCTCCACCTCCTCTGGGGAGAATGGCGGGGCCGTGCTCCGTTTGCAGCAGCACCGTGTCCACGCCGTAAAGCGTCCGCAGCAGTTCTGGCGTGAGGACGTCATTTGTTGCACCAAAGGCGGCAACCTCACCGCCGGAAAGGGCCAGCACACGGTCGGCAAAGCGCAGCGCGTGCTGGGGATCGTGGGTGGAGAGGATGACGGTATAGCCCCGCCGCGCCAGCTCCCGCACACACCGCAGGAGCCGAAGCTGGTTGCCGTAGTCCAGCGAGGACGTGGGCTCGTCCATCACCAGAATGTCCGCCTGCTGACACAGGGCGCGGGCGATCAGCACCAGCTGCTGCTCGCCGCCGGACAGCTCCGTGAAGCTGCGGGCGGCCAGATGGTCCACACCCATACGGGACAGGGCATCCAGCGCCTGCCGCTCCTGCCGGGCGGAGGGAGAGCGGAATGGGGAGAGCTGGCGGGTCAGGCCCATCAGTGCGGCATCCAGCACGGAATAGCCGAAGGTGGGCCGGTGGATCTGGGGAATGTAGGCGATATGGGCGGCCAGCGTGCGCCGGTCCAGCTGACGGACTTCCCTGCCGTCCAGCAAAATCCGGCCGGTGTAGTCCGGCAGGCCCCCCAGCATACAGCGGAAGAGGGTGCTCTTTCCTGCGCCGTTGGGGCCAAGGACGGACAGCAGCTGGCCCTCCGCCGCCGTGAAGGACACGGCCCGCAGGGCGGTGTGGCCGCCGCGATAGGTATAGGACAGGTCGTTGATCTCCAGCTTCACGGACGGTCGCCTCCTTTCACCATCAGGTAGAGAAAGAAGGGCGCGCCCACAAAGGCGGTGAGGATGCCGATGGGGATCTCCACCGCCGTCAGGCAGCGGGCAAGATTGTCCACCAGCAGCAGAAACGCCGCGCCGAACACCATGGACATGGGCAGAAGATACCGGCAGTCGCTGCCCACGATGCGGCGGCTCAGGTGAGGAATGACCAGGCCCACCCAGCCGATCATGCCGGAGACAGAGACGCTGGCGGCGGTGAGCACCGTGGCGCAGAGGATCACCGCCAGACGCAGACGGTCCGTGTTGACCCCCATGGAACGGGCCTCGTCTGCCGACAGGGTCAGCAGGTTCATCCGCCAGCGCAGCAGAAGCAGCGGCACAAGGCCCACCGCGATACAGACGGCGGCAAAGCTCACCGTATGCATTCTGGTGCCGGACAGGCTGCCCATGAGCCAGTAGGTGATCTGAGGCAGCTGGTTGGTGGGGTCGGCCACCAGCTTTATGTAGGATGTGGCGGCGGAGAACAGCGAGCCCACCATGATGCCGGCCAGCAGGATGCTCACCACCCGATTTCCCCGGGTATGGCTGCCGATGAGATAGACCAGCACCACCGTCAGCAAACTGGCGGCAAAGGCAAAAACAGTGATCATCACGCTGCCCTGCCCCAGCAGGATGGCCAGCGCAGCGCCGAAGCAGGCGCCGGAGGAGGCGCCCAAAATATCCGGCGCGGCCATGGGGTTCTGGAACACCGTCTGGTACCCCGTGCCGGCGGCGGAGAGCGCGCAGCCCACCAGACAGGCCAGCAGGATGCGGGGCATCCGGACATTCCACACGGCGATGGCCATGGTGTCCGTCCACGTCTGAGACAGCGGAAGCAGGCGGGACAGCAGGATGCGGACCAGCTGCCCCAGCGGCACGTCGTACCGGCCCCAGAGGAAGGACAGGAGGAACAGAAGCAGCAGCGCCAGCGCCATCAGGCACACGCGGCGCAGCGGCCTTTGCCGGTGCTTCTCCAAGCAGACCCCTCCCCTCCTGAAAAATTCGTCTCCTATTTTACAGGATAACGAGGCGGAAATGCAAGACGTCATGTGCGATATTGTCGGAAGTGATGCGGCAATACGGTTTTATTTGCCCAGCCACTGGCGCAGGCGCTCCCACAGCTCCAGCGAGCGGAAGCGCAGCACATAGCCGCCGTCCGCACCGGTCATGAGGGACAGGTCGTCCGCCGTCATGCCGCCCTCCGCCGCCGTCTGTGGCAGGTCCGACGCGGCGGCGGTACACAGCGGCGGGTACACCACGCACCACCAGTTGCGGCCCTCGCCCGCCCCGATGACCACCCGGAGGGCCAGATACTCGCCGGAGGGCAGGGCGAAGCCGTCGTAGGTCTTCAGCGGAAACTCCGTTTCCTCCAGCGAGACGGAGACAGCATAGCCGCTGCCCTGTGCTGCCAGCTCCTGCGCGGCGGCGTCTCCGATGGCGGGCAGGCTTTCCCGTAGGCGGGCGCGGGCCTCGGTCATGTCGGCAGATTGCCGCAGGATCTCCTCGGCACGGCATAGCACCGCGTCCCGCACACACAGCTTCAGGGTCTGATCGGCGGCGCTGTCGGAGTTGGCGATGACATGGAGGCGGATCACCTTCTCCTGCAAGTCGTCCTGCCGGTGGAGGGACCACGCACCCCAGAGCAGCGTGACCGCCAGCGCCAGAAGCAGTGCCAGCTCCAACGGGTAAAATGAGGTCTTACGCATAAAAACACCGTCCTATGTAGGTTTTCCTGCATTTTGGACGGTGTTTTTGAATTTTATACAGGACGGGCCACAAATGTCAGCGGCCAGTGGCGGCGCAGCACGTCGGCGGCGGCGCGGGCGGCGTCCTCCCGTTGGAACAGGCCGAACACGGCGCTGCCGCTGCCGCTGAGCAGCGCGCCCAGCGCCCCCTGCGCCAGCAGGGCATCCCGTACGGTCCGCACGGCGCTGTCCGGCGGCACGGCGCGCTCGAAGCTGTTGTACAGCGCGGCGGCCACGGCGCGGACATCGCCGCCCTCCAGCGCGGCGGTCAGGTCGGCGGGGCGGTGCGGCTCCGGCGGCAGCTCATCCAGACGGCGATACATGGCGGGGGTGGGAAAGCTCTCCGGCGGCTTGACAATGACGAACCAGCCGGTGGTCAGAGGCGGCAGGGGCGCGATGCGCTCCCCCCTGCCGGTGGCCAGCGCCGTGCCGCCCCGAATAAAGAAGGGGACGTCGCTGCCCAGTCGGGCGGCCATGCGCGCCAGCTCTGCATCCGACACCTCGGGTGCGTACAGAGTACGCATCGCCCGCAGTACCGCGGCGGCGTCGCTGCTGCCGCCGCCCAGCCCCGCCTGAGACGGGATGCGCTTGTCCAGCCGGAGGTGCAGGTTCGGTACGGGCAGGCCCGTTTCCGCAAAGAACTGTCGGGCGGCGCGAAGCACCAGATTGTCGCCGTCCGCCGGCAGGGCGGGGTCGGTACAGGTCATGGTCAGGCCCCGCCCCTCCTCCGTAAGGGTCAGGGTGTCGTACAGGCCCACGGTCTGCATGACAGTGGACACATCGTGATAGCCGTCGGGGCGGCGAGGCCCTACGGACAGGGTGAGATTGATTTTGGCGGGGGTGTGCAGTTCCATAGCTCCTCCTGACAAAAAAGCGCCCGATGGGCGCTTTTTTGCGATGTGCGGTGTTACTTGACGATCCTGCGGGCCTCGATGTAGTAGCGCTTGTCCTGCGCGTGGCCCATGGAGAAGGTCTTGCGGGGCAGCACGCCGTCGGCCATGACGGTCTTGAACAGCTGCTCCTTGCCCATGGCGGGCAGCAGGAAGCCCATGTTGCCGGGCTTGCCGCCCAGCTCGCGGGTCACCTCGTCGCCGTGGATGTAGTCCACCTCGCCGCCGTTGTCCTTCAGGTACTGGTCGATGACGCCCTGAAGCGTACCCACGGCCAGCTGGACCTTGGGATCGGGGACGGTGATGAAGTGGCTCTCGCCGTTCCAGACAAACTCGATGGTGTGGCCGTCGCCCTTGCCCTCGTAGGCGTTGGGATAGGCGGCGCGGAAGGCGTCCATGAACTTCCGGTGGTCCACGCCGAACAGCACGCGGTGGATGGGCTCGAATTGCAGGGCGTCGTCGTGGTTGTTTACCACCTCTACCAGCGCGTAGCGGGCGGGCAGGGCCAGATACTCCTCGGGGGTCTTGCCCTTCTTCTGCTCCTCATAGCAGGCCTT
>CAKTOK010000028.1 GCA_934589835.1 uncultured Oscillospiraceae bacterium
GCCATGATCAAGCACATCATCCGCCGGGTGCTGGAGCGCTGCCCCGACGAGATCGACTTCTTCAACAGCTTCGTGGACAAGGGCCTGAAGGAGCGTCTGGAGCACGTGGCCTCCTCCGACTTCGGCCGCGTCAGCTACACCGAGGCGGTGGAGCTCCTGAAAAAGAACAACGACAAGTTCGACTATAAGGTGGAGTGGGGCACCGACCTCCAGACCGAGCATGAGCGCTATCTGACGGAGCAGGTCTACAAAAAGCCGGTGTTCGTCACCGATTATCCCAAGGACATCAAGGCCTTCTATATGCGCCTGAACGACGACGGCAGGACCGTGGCCGCCGCCGACTGCCTGGTGCCCGGCATCGGCGAGATCATCGGCGGCAGCCAGCGCGAGGAGCGTCTGGACCTGCTGGAGGGCCGCATCCGCGAGCTGGGCATGAACCCCGAGGACTACTGGTGGTACTGCGACCTGCGGCGCTACGGCTCCTGCCGCCACGCCGGCTTCGGTCTGGGCTTCGAGCGGATGGTCATGTACCTCACCGGCGTCAGCAACATTCGTGATGTGGAGCTGCATCCCCGTACCGTGGGCAGCGCCGATTTCTAAAAAAACCTGTGGACAGAAGGGCTGTGACCGCCGGTCACGGCCCTTTTCCCGCTTCTTCATGATGAAGCGGAAAAAAACGCAAAAAAAGGGTGGTAATTTCAAGGCAGTCCTGCTATAATGAAAAAATGCAAGGATGGCGGTTTATTGACGCTATCTGATATGCAATATTAGATAATCTTGTAAAAACAGAACAAATATATTAGATACTACACAGGAGAAACAAATGGAAACACAGAAACGGCGCCGTGGTGACAGGCGGGACGGCCGGCTCCTGCGGGAGCTGGATTCCCTGCACTTCATCACCGGCATTATCTACCCCAACCGCTGCGACAACGAGGCCTATATCTCCGAGCGCATCGACCTGACCGCCATGAACGCCTATCTGGCGGAGAAAAACAGGACGGAGACGGATTTTCCCTACACCATGTTCCATCTGGTGGTGGCGGCGCTGCTGCGTACCATCACCCAGCGGCCCAAGCTGAACCGCTTCATCGTCAACAGCAATTTCTACCAGCGCAACGAGGTGTCCGCCGCCTTCGTGGTGAAAAAGCAGTTCTCCGACAAGGGCGCCGAGGCGCTGGCGGTGCTGCACAGCCGGGAGGACAACACGCTGGCCGACATCCATGCCTACATCCGCTCTCAGGTGCAGGAGTGCCGCAGCGAGAAGGTCGACCCCACCACCGGCGTCATGGATTATCTGAACAAGATCCCCCGGTTTATCAGCAAGACCGCCATCCGCATCCTCATGTGGCTGGATAAGCATGGCTGGGTGCCGGCGGATATCATCGCCACCGACCCCTACTATAACTCCGTGGTCATCTCCAACCTCGGCTCCATCAAGCTCAAGTGCGGCTATCACCACCTGACCAACTGGGGCACCTGCTCGCTGTTCTGCATTATCGGCGAGAAGAAAAAGTCCCCGTTCTACGACGAAAACGGCGGCGTATCCATGCGTGAGACGCTGGAGCTGGGCCTGACCATCGACGAGCGTCTGGCGGACGGCTACTACTATTCCAAGTCCGTCCGGATGCTGAAGTATCTCCTCGAGCACCCCGAGGAGCTGGAAAAACCCCTGAAGGAGGAAGTACGGTATGAGTGAAGTAAAGACCCCGTGGAAGGACTATATGGGCGACGTGCCCATGCATCTGGATTATTTTCGGGGCAGTATGTTTGACGCCGTGGAGCGCATGGCTGATATGTATCCCAACAACATCGCCTTTGATTTCATGGGCCGCTCCGTCACCTACCGCCGCATGGTGCAGGAGATCGAGAAGTGCGCCAAGAGCCTGAAGACGCTGGGCGTCCGTGTGGGCGACAAGGTGACCATCGCCATGCCCAACTGCCCGCAGGCGATCTATATGTTCTACGCGGTGAATCTGGTGGGCGGCATCGCCAACATGATCCACCCGCTGTCGGCGGAAAAGGAGATCGAGTTCTACCTCAACGCCTCCGAGTCCACCACCGCCATCACGCTGGATCAGTTCTACAACAAGTTTGAGCATATCCGGCAGAACACCGGCATCATCAACATCATCATCGCCTCCGTAAAGGACGAGCTGAGCCGCACCATCCGCGCCGGCTATATGCTCACCGAGGGACGCAAGATCCAGAAGATCCCCGAGGATGCGCCTGTCATCCGCTGGCGGGAATTTATGGAGATGTCCCGGTACTGCTTCTATAAGAACTACCGGGTGGAGCGGGGGTTCGACGATCCCGCCGTCATCCTGTACTCCGGCGGCACCACCGGCACCACCAAGGGCATCGTGCTGACCAACGGCAACTTCAACGCGCTGGGGCAGCAGATCATCGCCACCAACCCCATGTTCCGCCCCGGCGACAAGATGCTGGCGGCCATGCCCCTGTTCCACGGCTTCGGCCTGGGCGTGTGCGTCCACTCCATGCTGTCTCAGGGCGGCCGGTGCATCCTGATCCCCCGGTTCACCGCCAAGAGCTACGCCAAGCAGATCGTCAAGTACAAGTGCAACTTCATCGCCGGTGTGCCCACGCTGTACGAGGCGCTGCTGCGCCTGCCCAGCATGGACGGCGCCGACCTCAGCAGCCTGAAGGGCGTGTTCTCCGGCGGCGACAGCCTGTCCATCGAGCTGAAGAAGAAGTTCGACAAGTTCCTGTATGACCACCACGCGGTCATTCAGGTGCGGGAGGGCTACGGCACCACCGAGACGGTGACGGCCTGCTGCCTGACGCCTACCAACATCTACAAGGAAGGCTCCATCGGCCTGCCCTTCCCCGACACCTACATCAAGATCGTCAAGCCCGACACCGACGAGGAGCTGCCCTACGGCGAGGAGGGCGAGATCCTGCTGGCCGGCCCCACCGTCATGAAGGAGTACATGAACAACCCCGAGGAGACCGCAAAGACGCTGCGCAAGCACGCCGACGGCCTGACGTGGGTGTACACCGGCGATCTGGGCAGCATGGACGAGCAGGGCTTCATCTACTTCAAGGGCCGCGCCAAGCGGATGATCATCTCCTCCGGCTACAACGTGTATCCCGGCCAGCTGGAGAACATTCTGGACGCCCACGAGAAGGTGCAGATGAGCTGCATCATCGGCGTGCCCGACGCCTACAAGATGCAGAAGGTCAAGGCCTTCGTCATGCTCAAGCCCGGCGTCCCCGCCGACGACAACACGCGGGAGGAGCTGCTGGCCTACTGCCGCAAGCACATCGCCAAGTACGCCATGCCCTACGACATCGAGTTCCGCGAGGAGCTGCCCAAGACGCTGGTGGGCAAGGTGGCCTACCGCGTGCTGGAGGAGGAAGAGCTGGCCAAGCTGGCCGCCGCACAGGAAGCCTGACGCCCCGCGTCTATTACAGAAAAGGAGGCAGGACCCTGCCATGGAAAAGGAATTGAAGCGGCACTATATGCTGCTCGTGGACTTTCTGGGCCACATCCTCGGCCCCGATTACGAGATCGCCCTGCATGAGCTGAAGGACGACTCCAACGAGATCATCGCCATCGCCAACGGCGAGCTGACCGGCCGCCATCTGGGATCGCCTCTGAGCAACAAGATGCTGGAGTATGTGGCCGGCAGCCTGTACGAGACGCAGAACTATGTGCTGAATTTCGAGTCGGTGTCCGCCACCGGCAAGACCATGTGCTCCAACTCCATGTTCATCAAGGGCCGCTCTGGCGAGCTGACGGGCCTGCTGTGCATCAACTTTGACGCCAGCCGCTACGAGGAGCTGTCCCGCCGGGTCATGGAGCTGTGCGGCGGCGGCGCCCGGCGCGGCGTGCCCAGCGGCACGCGGCTCATCGCCGACGGCAACGATCCGGTGGAAACGCCGGTACGCAGCGGCTATCCCACGTCTATCGCCGGCGCCACGGCCAGCATCGTCTCACAGGTGGTGGCCGACTATCCGGTGGAGGTGGACCGCCTGACGCAGGACGAGAAGATGGAGATCATGGACATCCTGAACCGCAAGGGCGTGTTCCTGCTGAAGGGCTCCGTCAGCCATGTGGCACAGGCGCTCCACAGCTCCGAGGCCAGCATCTACCGGTATCTGGGCAAGCTGAACAACAAATAAAAAAGCATCCCGTGCCGCCGGCACGGGATGCTTTTTTTACGAAATGCCTTACGCCAGATAGTCGGCAAGGCTGACCAGCAGCGGCATCGTCAGGGCGGAGAGCGCGGACTGCACCGACACCAGGGAGGAGGCCAGCTCCGTATCCAGCTGGAACTTGGCGGAGAACATACTCAGCAGGGCGGCGGGGGGTGCGCTGGCAGCGATGACGGTGATGACCGTCAGGCGGCCGTCCACCCGCAGCAGCAGGCACATCCCCAGCGCCAGCAGGGGGAACAGCACCAGCCGCAGCAGCAGGGACATCCACGCGCCGGCGCCCCGCAGGGCGGCGCGGAAGTCCGCGTGGCTCAGCTGATACCCCACCACCACCATGGGCAGCGGCGTGTTCAGGTCGGCCAGATAGCTGACGGGCACCATCACCACCTCCGGCAGGGCAATCTGCAGCAGATACAGGGCCATGGCCAGCACGATGCTGATGACCCCGGGGTTCAGCAGCAGGGGCCGCAGCCGCAGCAGGGAGCGGTCGCCGGTCAGGGCGTAAATGCCGTAGGTCCAGGTGAGGAACGTGAAGACCACCACGTAAGCGGAGCCATAGAACACGCCGATGCTGCCGAACAGCGCCGTCATCAGCGGATAGCCCATGAAGCCGCAGTTGGAGAACACGGAGCTGAACAGCAGCAGGCCCCGCCGGTGCGCGTCCTTCTCGCGGATGAGCAGGCAGGACAGCACGATGAACACCAGATGGAGCAGCAGCGCCAGCCCCAGCATCACCGCGAAATCCCGAAGCATCGTGTGCTCCAGCGGCTGCTGGAACGCCACCAGCAGCATACACGGCGAGACGATATACATCACCAGCGTGCTCATGTCCGCCGAGCCGCGGTCACCGATGAGCTTGGCCCGCCCCAGCACGAAGCCCACGGCCATCAGCAGATACAGCGTCATGATCTGACGGCCCACCGTCAGGAAGGATTCGATCATACGGGATGCCTCCTTTTTCAAAATGAGAAGCGGCGGCGGCGTCACACGCCTGTCTGCGCGAATACCAGACAAGTCTATCACAAATCGAAAAGCTGTCAAGAGAAACGGTTGTTTTATGGGGGAAATCGGCGTATAATACAAACATCTCTGTGATTTTCGGGAGGCTCCCTATGAAACTGATGGTTCTGGACGGCAACAGCATCGTCAACCGCGCCTATTACGGCATCCGGCCCCTGACCACACGGCAGGGCCTGCACACCAACGCCATCTACGGCTTTGTCACCACGCTCCAGCGCCTGCTGGACGAGGAGAAGCCGGAGGCCCTGTGCGTTGCCTTCGACCGTCGGGAGCCCACGTTCCGCCACGAGGCGGACGCGTCCTACAAGGCCCAGCGCAAGGGGATGCCGGAGGAGCTGGCCATGCAGCTGCTGCCGCTGAAGCAGGTGCTGTCCGCCATGAGCATCCCCCAGTACGAGCTGACGGGCTACGAGGCCGACGACCTCATCGGCACCATCAGCCGCAAATGCGAGGCCGCGGGCTGGGACTGCGTCATCGTCACCGGCGACAAGGACAGCCTCCAGCTCATTACCGACCGTACCAAGGTCAAGCTGGTGTCCACCCGCATGGGGCAGACCACCACAAAGGACATGACGCCGGAGACGTTTCGGGAGGCCTACGGCTTTGCCCCCATCCACATGATCGACCTGAAGGCCCTGATGGGCGACAGCTCCGACAATATCCCGGGCGTGGCGGGCATTGGTGAGAAGACCGCCATGGCGCTGGTGCAGGAGTACGGCAGCATCGACGCGCTGTACGCCAAAATGCCGGACGTCCACGCCAAGCCCGCTGCCCTCCGGAAGCTGCGGGAGGGGGAGGATGCGGCGCGGCACAGCTACTGGCTGGCCACCATCGTCACCGATGCGCCGCTGGCGTTCGATCCGGCGGACAACCTGCGCCGGCCCTTCCAGCCGGAGCTGTACGATATCTTCCTGCGTCTGGAGTTCCAGAAGCTCATCGACAAGTACGGCCTGTCCCCCAGCCGCACCGTGGAGGAAAAGCCGTCCCACACCGCCCATGCGGAGATCGTGGAGACGGCGGCGCGGGCGGAGGAGCTGCTGACCCTGTGGCGGGCGGCAGAGCACGTCACCGTCTACGGCCTGCCGGATCTCTCCGCGCTGGCGGTGGAGTGCGAGACGGGACCGAACACCTCTCTGATGGCGGAGCTGTATGAGACGAAGTACGCGGGGAACTGGCACGAGCTGCTGTCGGCCCTGTTCAGCGCCGATATCAAAAAGGTGGGCCACAACGTGAAGGATACCATGCGCGCCCTGCTGGCGCGGGACCTGCCTGCAGACGGCTTCGTGTTCGATACGGCGCTGGCGGCCTATCTGGCGGATGCCACCGCCGGCAGCTACGACATCCCCAAGCTGTTCCTCTCCTATTATAACGAGGAGCTGCCCAAGCCCGCTCATCTGGCACCGGAGGCATTCACCTCCCTGCTGGGGGACGATACGGCGGCACAGACGGCGCTTATCCGCTATACCGCCGCCGTGTCGGCGCTCCACGAGACGCTGGCCCCCCGCCTGCGGGAGCTGGACATGGAGACGCTGTACGACGATGTGGAGCTGCCGCTGTGCCGCGTGCTGGCGGACATGGAGACGGCAGGCTTTCTGGTGGACCGGAAGGCGCTGGCGGAGTACGGCCAGACGCTGCAAGCCGCCATGGACGAGACGGAGCAGGCCATTTACGCCGCGGCGGGGGAGACGTTCAACATCAACTCCCCCAAGCAGCTGGGGGTCATCCTGTTTGAAAAGCTGGGCCTGCCCCACGGCAAAAAGACGAAGACCGGCTGGTCCACCAATGCCGATGTGCTGGAAAAGCTGCGGTACGACGCGCCCATCGTGGCGGATGTGCTGCGCTATCGGCAGTACGCCAAGCTGAAAAGCACCTATGTGGACGGGCTTTTGAAGGTCATCGACCCGGACGGCCGGGTGCGTACCAGCTTCCAGATGACCGTGACGGCTACGGGCCGTCTCAGCTCCACCGAGCCGAATTTGCAGAATATCCCCACCCGCACGGAGCTGGGCAGCCAGCTGCGGCGGATGTTCACCGCGCCGGAGGGCTGTGTGCTGGTGGACGCGGACTACTCCCAGATCGAGCTGCGGCTGCTGGCGCACATCGCCGGAGATGCGGAGATGCAGGCGGCGTTCCGGTCGGGGGCGGACTTCCACACCGTCACCGCCTCCCGCGTGTTCCACGTGCCACCGGAGGAGGTGACGCCGGAGATGCGCCGCCGGGCCAAGGCGGTGAACTTCGGCATCGTCTACGGCATCTCCGCCTTCTCGCTGGCACAGGATATCGGCGTATCCGTGGCGGAGGCCAAGGCGTATATGGAGCGGTATTTTGAGACGTATCAGGGCGTGCGGCAGTATATGACCGACGTGGTGGCCAAGGCGGAGCAGGACGGCTATGTGCAGACGCTGATGCACCGCCGCCGCGCCCTGCCGGAGCTGAAAAGCAGCAATTTCAACCTGCGGGAGTTCGGCAAGCGGGTGGCGCTGAATATGCCGGTGCAGGGCGCCGCCGCCGACATCATAAAGCTGGCCATGGTGCGGGTCCACGCCCGCTTGCAGCGCGAGGGCCTGCGGGCGCGGCTTCTGATGCAGGTACACGATGAGCTGATCGTGGAGTGCCCGCTGTCCGAGCAGACGCAGGTAGAGCGGCTTCTGACAGAGGAGATGGAGCGGGCGGCCAGCCTGTCCGTCCCCCTGATCGCCGAGGCCCACAGCGGCAAAAACTGGCTGGCGGCAAAGGAGTAAGACATGAAACAGGTAACGATCGTACCCATGGCGGCGGAGCATCTGGACCGGCTGGCGCAGCTGGAGCGGATGTGCTTTTCCCGTCCGTGGTCTCAAAAAATGCTGGCGGAGGAGCTGGACAACCAGTGCGCCGCCTTTCTGGTGGCGCTGGAGCCGGAAACGGCGCAGCCGGTGGGCTATGCCGGACTGCTGGTGGTGGCCGACGAGGGCTATATCACCAACGTGGCGGTGGACCCTGCCTGCCGCCGTCAGGGCGTGGCCCGTCAGCTTTTGCAGGTATTCGACAGCTTCGCCCGGGGCAACCATCTGGCGTTCCTGACGCTGGAGGTGCGGCCCTCCAACGCGGCGGCCATCGCGCTGTACCGGAGCTTCGGCTTCGCGGAGGCAGGACGGCGCCGGAACTATTACGACCTGCCCAAGGAGGACGCCCTGATCCTGACGAAATACTACACGGAGGAGGCGGCGCAATGAACATTCTGGCCTTTGAATCCTCCTGCGACGAGACGGCGGTGGCCGTGGTGCGGGATGGGCGTCAGGTGCTGTCCGATGCTATTTTGTCTCAGGCGGATATGCACGCGCTGTACGGCGGCGTGGTGCCGGAGATCGCCTCCCGCAAGCACGTGCAGGCCATCGCGGCCCTGACGGATCAGGCTCTCGCCGATGCGGGCCTGACGAAGCGGGACATCGACGCCGTAGCCGTCACCTACGCCCCGGGCCTCATCGGCGCGGTGCTGGTTGGCGTCTCCTTTGCCAAATCCGCCGCCTACGCGCTGGGCGTACCCCTGATCCCCGTCCACCATGTGCGGGGCCACATCGCCGCCAACTATCTGGCCTTTCCGGAGCTGGAGCCGCCCTTCGTGGCGCTGGCCATCTCCGGCGGCAACACCCTTCTCGTGGATGTGCGGGACTACGCGGACATGACGGTGCTGGGCGCCACGCGGGACGATGCGGCGGGGGAGTGCTTCGACAAGGCCGCCCGCGTGCTGGGCCTGCCCTACCCGGGCGGCAAGCCCATGGATGAGCTGGCGCAGCAGTCCGCCGGCGGCAAGTATGAGCTGCCCCGCGCCCATGTGGCCGGTGCAGAGCTGGATATGAGCTTCTCCGGCCTGAAAACGGCGGTGGTCAATCTGGCTCACAACGCCCAGCAGAAGGGAGAGATGCTGGACGCCCCTGCGCTGGCGCGGGATTTCGCCTGCGCCGTGTCCGGCGAGCTGGTGCCCAGGGCCATGCGGGCGCTGGAGCTGACGGGCCGCACCACGCTGGTGGCCGCCGGCGGTGTGGCGGCCAACTCCGTCATCCGCAGGGATCTGGAGCGCGCCTGCGCCAAGGCGGGAGCGCGCCTGTTCCTGCCGCCGCTGCGCTGGTGCGGCGACAATGGCGCCATGATCGGCGCGCAGGGCTACTACGAGTATCTGGCGGGCCGCACGGCATCGCTGGACCTGAATGCCTACGCCACCATGGATCTGGGCACGCTGGAATGACCCGCAGCGCCTATCCCGCGCTCGCTCCTGTTGACGGAGCGGCCGCCCTCCCGACAGTCACAGCCCCGCGCCGGTTTACGGCGCGGGGCGTTTTTCCTGCCTGATGTGTGGCAAAAGCCAGTGTTATGGTAACGGCGGCCCTGCGACTCCAAAAATGCGACGTTATGTAAAGTAATAAGAGGGGAATCGACAGGTGTGAACCAGCATTCCGGCGCTGGAAATTCCTTGGAAATATGGCGAAAAGCCTTGCAAATAAAAGGAACTTCGGACTGTGGAAAACTCTGTGGAAAGTGTGGATAACTTCTTGTAAATGTTATGCGATGTCATATTATGTAAAATATTTGTAAAGGGAGATGTCTTGCAGAAGTAGGGCGGAATCGTCTGCGAAAAGCGGAGGAATCGGGAAAACACCCTCTTTTTCCGGAGGGACGCCGATGACAGGCGAAAGCGCGCCGTTTCCGCGGAAGCGGCCACAGATTACGTTATGTATTATTTCCCCGGTGGGGAAAAAGATGGTTGACGGCGGCGGGGGAGTATGCTATACTAACCTCCGGTATTTGACCGTGCTTGTGTGGCTCAGCTGGCAGAGCAGCTCACTCGTAATGAGCAGGTCGCTGATGCTATATAAGGCGGCTATTGCATTCCGACCCACAGGTGTGGTAAACTAACAAACAGAGTACGGCGAGGAGCCGATTCTCATAGAGATGCTTGTGTGGCTCAGCTGGCAGAGCAGCTCACTCGTAATGAGCAGGTCGCCGGTTCGAATCCGGCCACAAGCTCCAGACTCCTCGCGGATGACGCGAGGAGTTTTTCTATGTGCAAGAACACTGACAAGCGATATACGGTTCCCATGAAGAACGCGGAGGCATCTGTCCGCATGGAGGGCTGTCAGGTGACGCCCCAGATGCGGGAGCAGTGCCAGCGTGCGCTGCGTGGCGAGGTGACCACGGCGGAGCTGCTGCGGCGTTTTGCGAAACCGGCCGAGAGGTGACGATGATATGGCGTATAGCATCGATCCCATTCAGGACAACTGCTACCCCGGCACAACGGTGTTGGTGAACAAACTGCATATCCATGACGAGGCCGCGCTGCAAGAGGCGGAGGCTCTCGCCACCTATGTCAACGCCTCCAAGCTGGAACAATGCCCGCTGGAAGGCGTTTTTGACTTCGCCCACTACAAGGCGATCCACCAGTTTCTTTTCTCTGAACTGTACGATTGGGCGGGGCAGATCCGCACGGTGAACCTCAGCAAGAAGGGGACAGACTTCTGTCCCGCCGAAATGATCGAATCGCAGGCCAAGCTGATTTTTGACTGGCTGAAGGAGCAGAATTACTTCAAAGGCTTGTCCCATGACGCCTTCGTGGAGGAGATCACCGATTTTTACTGTACGACCAACTACCTGCATCCCTTCCGCGAGGGCAACGGGCGCACCCAGCGGGCGTTCCTGACGCAGCTTATCCGCAGCGCGGGATATGACCTCAACTGGTCGGAGGTGGATGGCGACCTGCTGATGATCGCCACCATCCAGGCGGCGCAGGGCGTGACAGACCTGCTGCGTCAGGTGCTTGGCGAGGCGATAGAGTGAGTATAGCAAAGAGCCGGCGCAGGGGATTCCCTGCGCCGGCTCTCTTTTACACGATGACGATATACAAGCTATCGGCATGGCGTTATGGCAGCTGCGAATTCACGCGGCCAATACCCGTCCAATCGGACACTGCGCACTGGGCATAGCTATTTTTGCCCGTTGCCACCACTGTCCCATCGGTTTTTAACGCGACGGTATGGCTGCCGCCGGCGGAGATCGCCACAACATTCGTCCAGCCAGACACAGCACCCTGCCCGTCGCTATTACTACCTGTTGCCACCACCGTGCCGTCTGCTTTCAGGGCGACTGTGTGGTATTGTCCCACTGCTATTGCCACAATATCGGTCCAATAGGATACATCGCACTCACCGTGCTCATTATTACCCGTTGCCACTACCGTGCCGCCTGCTTTCAGTCCGACTGTGTGGAGATCTCCCGCTGCTATTGCCACAATATCGGACCAATAGGATACATCGCACTCGCCGTACTCATTATTGCCCGTTGCTACCACCGTACCATTTGCCTTCAGACCGAGGGTGTGGTAACTGCCCGCAGAGACCGCCGCAATATCGGTCCAGTCGGATACATCGCACTGTCCGTCGTGATTGTATCCCGTTGCCACCACCGTGCCGTCTGCTTTCAGGCCAACGGTGTGGTATATTCCCGCTGCTATTGCCACAATATCGGACCAATAGGATACATCGCACTCGCCGTACCCGTTATAACCTGTCGCCACCACCGTACCGTCAGCTTTCAGACCGACCGTATGGGCACCACCGGCAGAGACCGCCACAATATCTGCCCAGTCGGACACATCGCACTGCTTATAGCGATTGTCTCCCGTTGCCACCACTGTGCCATCCGCCTTCAATGCAACGGTATGAGAATAGCCTGCGGAAACTATGTTAGAAAACGATTGGAACAGCGGTATACAACGCTCTCGGGCATCCTTGTAGCTACCAACTGCGCCAAAGGCGATCGCAGCCTCCTGATACTGCCCAGCATCATACAACTCCACAGCGTAGTTATACTTACATTCTACGAGTTGGGCTTCGCTCTCTTTATACCCATTAAGTCCCTCAAAAATGGCAATGGCCTCCGTATAATTTCTTTCATTCATCAGAGCCACGGCCCTGTCATATTGATCAGCGAGCTTTCTCTGTTCCACGGCAGGTTTGATCGCAAGCAGCCAAATTGCCGTCACCGCGGCCAGTACGCAAACGGCGACACCGCCAATAATGGCGATCTGCTTGCTGCGCTTTTTTCGGAGTGCGGCTGCTTTTCGCTTTTCTTCAGCCTTGCGCTCCGCGGCAAGCCGCTTCTCCTCAGCGAGCCGCTGGGCAGCGGCTTCCAGGTCGTCAGCCTGCTTCAAATAATCAGCACGCAGCTGGTCGGCATCGCGCCAGCCGGGGATCTCAGCTAACTGCTTGGCGGCTTGCCGTAAAGCAGCTTGCCGCAAGGCGTCAGAGGTTTCCTGTGCCACAATGTCGACCGCCCCGCTATAGATGGCGTTCTTGCGGCATTCTTCCGCCCGCTCCAAGCACTGCCGGTGCAACTCGTTAGCGTCGAGGTGCTGGGGAATTGCGGCAAATGCTTTCGCCGCCTGCCTGTAATCCGCTTCGCTCTGCGCCGCGTCCATGTGCCGGTGGGCGTCGTTGTAAAGCCCGTTGAGCCGTGCTTCCTCGTTCCGCTGCCTGATGTGGGCGATATAGTCCTCCAGCGTGTCGCGAAGCGCCTCGTCGCCGAACCGCATCACCTTTTGGTAGTTGTTGGACTCGTCAAAAGGCTGCTTCTGGTTCGCCAGTGCCTTCTGCCTGCGGACGTGCAGTTCCGCCATCAGCTTGCCCAAATACGCCTGCGCGTTTTCGGGGTCGAGGTCAAGCACCTTTTCGCAGTACTCGTCGGCACTGCTCCAATCGCCGTCCTCCAAGAAGATGAAGGCGCGTTTCAGCAAGGGCGCAGTGTTGGCGGCAGTCTCCTGTACCACCACGGTTTCTTTGGCCGCGGGCTTGTCGGCTTCCGTCAGCTTCTTGATGCCGCGGATCAAATCCTGCATGAAGCCCAGCTTAGACATATCCTGCGCCTGCAAATGGGAAAACTCCTCTGGCAGATCGTAGGGATCCATATCGCGGTAGGCGGGGATCAGTACCTTTTTCGCACCGCCCCGGATTAGTGCCAGATAGCGGCTCCACTCGTTCTTCACCCACACGGCGTTGAAATACTCCGGCTTCGTGCCCAGCACCACCATGACCTTGGCGCTGTTCAGTGCGGCGAATATGTACGGCTCGTAGGCGGTACCCAGCTTGTCCTCCAGCGTGATGCGGGAGAAGAACACCTTGAAGCCCTCCTGCGTCAGCTGGTGGTACAGGTCGGTGGCCAGCACGCTGTCCGGCGTACGGCGGCCATTGGCGTCCGTCTCCTTGTAGCAGATGAACACATCAAATGGCTCTTCTCTCTGTGAAATTTCCAGAATGCCCTTTTGAATTTCATTGATAGCCTTGGCTTCGGCCTCGTAGACCGTCCGCTGAGCGGCGTCGGCGTACTGGATGGCGGACTTGTAGTCCTCGTCGTCGAAAATGGACGTGTACTGGGCGCGGTTCACCGTAGGGACGCGCTTGTGGGTGGCGGGATCCTCCACATACTCGATACCGTAGCGGCACAGCACCAGCGACCAGTACGCCTCGGCGTCGGTCTTGTCCTCGTTGAGGATCTGCTCATAGATGCCTGCCGCCTTGTCGAAGTCGTTGTTGCGCCGGAAGTGGTTGGCGCGGTCGTAGAGGTTGGCGCACCGGTCGTCCTCCAGCTTAGGCAGCGTCTGCGTGGTGCCGCAGTATTCGCATACGGCTACGGATTCACCGGGATTGATGTGCAGCTCCCCGCCGCACATTTTACATTTGAAGATGGACATAGTTACGCTCCTATCTTTTCTCAGCTTGCCAAGCCGTCGGCTTATCTATCCTTTGCCAATTCATTGTTGACCTCGCTTAGCCGCGCCTGAAGCGCATCAAGCTTCCCATCAAACAACTCGTTTGCTTTTTTGATAATGTCCTCATCGCTCATCTGCACGTTTTTTAACTGGGCCTTGAGGTCTTCCATGGATTTTTCCAATTCCCGCATACGTTTCATCTGAAAAATGCCAAGAGATTTGTATTCTTCTGTCATGGTATCCAGTTGAGCCTGAAGCTTCGCCGCCTCCTGAGCGCTGTTACCTGCTGCGGTGGACTTCAGCTGATCAATCTGGTCTTTGATGTTGCTTTTCTCCTGTTCAAGTGCAGCCTGCTCCTCCGCATGTTCCGCCCAATAGTTCGCGTGACGGCGTGCTACATATTCACTGTATTCTCGCTTTGCGGTTTCCATTTTGGGGGCCAGTAATTCGCGCATTTCTACATAATACGGCTTCTTGTCATTAAACGCGCTAACCGCCGTGGCAATGATTACAGTATGCTTATCAGATAATTCCTTACAATCCTGAATCTCAGCTTCCATACGCTCTGCGGTCAAATACGGAATACGGCTTACTAACATCACCCACGCTTTCATTACTGGCGCAACCATTTCCGCCTGCTTTGCTGCCATTGTAATGGACATAGTCAATATCGCCGTGCTTGTCAAAGAAAATACAGTTTTTAAATGAGATATGATTTGTAGTTTCCCTTGCGTATAAATATTCTCCGCTAGCTCATACCGCTTTTCTTCCGGAGCTAATTCCAGTGCTTTTTGCGCCGCAGTAATCACCTGTCCTGTCTTCATATCGTTCAGCGAAGATTTCCAACCACAAGACAACGCTCTGTATGCCCATGCTTCGTAATTGTTGGGATCTATCTCCAGAATTTTATCAGAGTATTCTACAACACTGGCGGTATCTAGCGCGTCATGTGCATTTTTGCACATAGATAAGTAGTTTTCTACCTTCTGCCGTTTTTCATCTGTATGGTCGATCACAACAGTGCCCTGAATATCCACTGTACCTTCGATCATCAATTTGCGTGCCTCTTCCACGGAATACTTGCATCCGCAGCTCTGGCAAACAAATACACCGTCCTGCTTGATGAGATCAGTCCCTCCGCACATTTCACAAGTCAATTTTTTCATGTCAATTCCTCTCTTTCTATGTTTTTATAAGATCGATCGTTTCTGTTGCACTGTTTACTTATTCAGCTTGCACAGTCGGTTTCGTTCCGTCAGGGTGGCAGCGGCACGGCGGCAGAGGACGGCAGCACTGTCCAAATCACCATCGGTGAGACTGCGCTGCAATTCGTCCAAACAGGCAGACAGGGACATCTCCACATCCGCCAGCGTCTCACTGCTGACAGGATCGCTGAAGCGGAAGTCCTCCGCCAGCTTTTGCAATGCGGCTCGCAGCTCCGGTGCGTCGCACTGGTTCACCAGCGCGTTGGCCTTGGACTGCATGGCGCGCATGGCAGAGACATCCTTTTTCAGCTGCACGTCCTGCCGCTCCACCTCGTCGCGCATCATATCGGCGGCAATGCAGCCCACCGCCGCAGCCGCCAGCGTGACGGCAAAGAGAATCACACCCACCCATGTGGGCACCCACTTGGCCAGTGCCATGACCAGCAAGCCCAGCACCAGCTGCACCGCCAGATACACCACGCCGAGGCGGGCGATGGGGAAGCCGTAGAACTTGCTGCGGACACTTTCGCCGTTGCGGAAGGAAATTTTGAAAATGTAGAGCTGTGCGAGAAATGCGATAAGGGTAAACACAAAGCTCAGCCAGTAGACCCCGTTTTTCACAAAGGGTACGGCCAGCACGATGACAAGCCATGCCGCCAGTACGATGCCGAGAATAACCAGCCCGCGCACGCTATTCTTGTTTTTCATATCCATGCTCCTCCTTTATGTAAGCCACCGGCTCATTCGCCCCGCTTCTTGCCGCAGTTGGGGCAGAAGTTGCTCTTGATGTTCGTCTGACCGCAATCACAGTCCCAGCCCGCGTCCGGCGCAGGCTTTTTCGCGCCGCAATCCGGGCAGAAATTGCTGGTGATGTTGGCCGCACCGCAGCTGGGACAAGTCCAACCGATCTGCGGAACAGGTTTCTTCGCGCCGCAGTCGGGGCAGAAGTTGGAGGTGATGTTCGTCCGTCCACAGGCGCAGCTCCAACCACCCGCGGGGGCGGCTGCATCAGGAGCAGGCGGGGTGATCCCGCTGAAAACGGGGTTCAGGGCGTCCTTGGTCATGTTGACCACGCCGCCCATAGCGCCCAGCGCCACACCCAATCCGGCAATGTCGCCCAGACCGCTGCCGCCGCCGTTGGAGCCCATCTCGCCCAAGCCTGCGGCGTAGGCCTTTTGCACCTCGGATTGCAGCACATCCTTCTGGGTGTAGCCCTTGGCGCGCATGATCTCCGCCTCGGTAAGACCCGCCATGCGTTGGGCCTGTGCCTCCGCCTGCGCCTTGATGACCGTCCGCTCCGCCTCCCGGCGTGCTACCTCTGTCTCGGTTGTCTGACGCTCCAGCTCCACCTTGCGCTGGGCGGCGGTGATGGCCGCCTTGCTCTCCTCCTGCGCGGTGCGGTAGGCCGCCTCGCTCTGCGCCTGCACAGTCTTGACCGCCGCCTCCGCCTGATAGGTGCGGGTCTGGAGCATCACGGTGTGCAGCTCCCGGATGCGCTTGAAGTTGGGGTCATCCTCCGGCAGCACGATGTGGGTCACATAGAACTGCGGGATGGTCAGGCCGTACTCCTCAAACCCCGGCAGGATCTTCTGCCGCAGGTCGGCGGAGATGTCGTCCACCCGCTCGTCGATCTCCAGCAGGTCGATCTGCTGGTTCTTGATGATGGCGGGTAGGTTGCTGCGTACCGCGTTGACGATCAGCGGGCGGAAGGCGTTCTGCACGGACTTGGTAAAGCCCGCCTGATCACCCCACGCGATGCCGCTCATGGTGCCTACCAGCTTCAGCAGCAGCTTGCGGGCGTCGGACACCTGCAGATTCAGCTCGCCGGAGGCTCCAATCTCCAGCGGCACGCTGGTCAGCGGGTCGATGAACCGCACCTTGTCCGGCGTGCCCCACTTAATGGCCATCTGCACCGTCTTGTTGATGAAGTAGACCTCGCTGTGGAAAGTCCCCTCGGTATCGGTAGGCAGCTTATAGAGCTTTTCCAGCAGGGGCAGCTGCTGGGTCTCCAGCGTGTAGCGGCCCGGCCCGAACAGATCCAGCGCCTGACCGTCCCGGAAGAAGATGGCCTCCTGACTTTCGTGGACGATAAGCTGAGAGCCGAAGTTGAAGTCCTCAATGGGGTGCTTCCACACCAGCGTCTCGTTGTCGCCCTCATACTTGATGATGCTGGCAAGGCCGTCCTTCTTGATGCTCTCCTGCATGATCTGGGCGGCTACGTCGTTGTCGAAGTCGCACACGGGGCAGACGAAGTGCGCCGCCGCCTTGGACGCGCGCAGCCGCACGCCGCACTGGCCGCAGGAAAATTCCGCCATCTGGGTCTGCTCGTCCATGGTGTTGATGGGCTCGTGACAGACGGGACACCGAGCCTTGTCACCTGCGGTCTGGTCAAAGATCACCGTATTGCCGCAGTGAGGACACTGCCGCGACGCCATCCTGTCGGTGCGGACATTGATGGTGTGGCCGCAGGCGCAGTCAATCTTCTTCCGGGAAAAGAACCCGGTCTTACCCTCGGCAAACTTGCCGCAGTTGGGACATTCTATTACAAATTTAGCCATGATTGTTCTCCTTTAGCTTTACTTATCTCCACAGATAAACTCCACTTCTCCACCTGCAACTGCATATAGACAGGTTTTTCCTTTTGGAACTATTTCCTTATCCGGCCTCATCCATTTTTCGTAGTCTTTGCAAAAGTCTGCCAACGCATCTTCTCCGACAACTAAAATCAACTCGACACATTTAGTATTTTGGACACTGCGGTTGATATCCCGAAAGAATGGTGTTATAGAATCAGGGTCGATTCGCTTGTGCAGTAATGTTTCACCCATTTTCCCGATGGTAAGGCGCATCCGTTTGCCGTTGTGGATATCATTTTGTATGGCAGCATTCCAAATGATAAAGCAATTTTTGGTGCTGTTATAGTTGATTACGAGTTGAAAGCTGTCTGCAATCGGACGGCTTATAGTTGCATCCCCGGTTGACGTGCGGAATTTCACGATGTTGCGATAATTAGTTATGCAATTTTTGATTGTTTTCTTTGCACTGGACGGCCAACTATTTGTCCACTCATCAACAATCTGATAATCCCCTGTTTTGATGTACTCTTTTGACTTTTTCATTGTTTTCCCTCCATCAAGAATGCCAATTCTTTCTCAATCTCCGCCAGCCGGTTTTCCATAGCCCGCCGCTTGCCGCCGGAGAACAGACCCTTTATGTGGGGTAGCTCCGTTGCGATCCGCTGCTTTTCAGCCTCCAGAGCGGCGATCCTGTCAAGCCGCTGCTTTTCCGCTGCGGCTTTGCGCTTCTCTTCTTCTGCGACAGCTCTGTTCACTACATCATCAAAGTTATCAAACAGCTTCCAGTCGGATACATCGCATTGACCATTATAATTGTAACCACAGGCCACCACCGTACCATCGGATCTCAGCCCGACCGTATGGAAGCTGCCAGCGGCAATTTCCACGATACCTGTCCACTCGGATACATTACATTGACCATTATAATTGTTACCACAGGCTACCACCGTACCATCGGATTTCAGCCCGACCGTATGGATGCGACCGGCGGCAACTGCCACGACATCTGTCCACTCGGATACATCGCATTGACCGTACTCATTGTAACCACAGGCGACCACTGTGCCATCGGATCTCAGTCCGACCGTATAGGCGCCACCGGCGGCAACTGCCACGATATCTGTCCACTCGAATACATCGCATTGACCGTACTCATTGTAACC
>CAKTOK010000029.1 GCA_934589835.1 uncultured Oscillospiraceae bacterium
TCCAGCAGACGACGGCGCTTACCGATCATCATCTGCATACCGCGGCGGCTGTGGAAGTCATGGGGATGCACCTTCAGATGGGCGGTGAGCTGGTTGATCCGCTCGGTCAGGATCGCCACCTGCACCTCGGGGGAGCCGGTGTCAGTCTCGTGGGTACGATTGGCCTCGATGATGGAGGTCTTCTGGTCTTTCAGCATCATGGTTGTATTTCCACCTTTCTTAAATTACGCCCGCATCCTGAGCCACGGGAGAGATGGACCGCTCCGCACGGCTAAGGCAAGGGGCAGCGACATGGTCGCGTACCCTGAAATGTTACCACAAGAATTCCTGTTTGTAAAGTGGATTTTTTCGATTTGTTTACGCAGTTGATCTACGCCGGTTTATCGGCGGAAATAAGCGGCAGAAAGGGCGGACCGCAAAAGCGGTCCGCCCTTGGGGTACAGAAGCGTCAGCGGATGCGGATATGGGCCTTGACGGTGCCGCCGCCCACCGTGCCGATGACGGTGGCCTGCTGGCCGCTGGAGCTGCCGGTGATGGTGAGCTTGTCGCCCTCCAGCGTGCAGACGCCGTTGGCGCTGCCGTCGATGCTCCACTTCACGTCGGCGGTGGTGCCCTTGAGGCCCAGCGTCCAGACCTCACCCTTCTGGGCGGTCATCTCAAACTCACCGGAGGCACCGGTGGCGGCCAGCTCGCCGGTGTAGCCGCCCTCGGAGGTGGCGGTGATGGTGAGCTTGCTGACGTCCACAGTGGGCTTGGTGGTGTTATTGCCGGTATTGCCCGTGTTGTTTCCGGTGTTTCCGGTATTGCCGGTGTTTCCGGTGTTGCCGTCGCTGTCGCCGGCGGCCTTGACGGTCACGGCGCAGGTAGCCTCTGCGTCGCCCACATGGGCGGTAATGACGGCGTTGCCCGCCGCCAGCGCGGTGACCTCGCCGCTGTCGCTGACGGTGGCCACGGTGGGATCGCTGCTGCTCCAGGCGCAGGTCTCATCCGTCTCCTCGTTGACCTTCAGAGTCTCCTTCTCGCCCACATCCAGCGCCAGCACGGCGCGGTTCAGGGAGACGGTGCTCTTCGGTTCGGCGGGATCCGGGGTATCGGGGGTGCCGGGCACGGTGGTCACATCTGTTACCGGCGTCTTCTCGCCGCCCAGCGCGGTTTTGATCCTGTCGCCGAACAGCAGCCAGACCACCAGCAGCACCAGCAGGATCAGTACCAGCACCACCACGGGCCCCAGAATGCTGGGGGCCTTGCGGCGGGAGGTCTCCGTCCGGCGGCTGCGGCGCTTTTTGACGCGGCCGCCGTAATAGGCGTCGTCCTCCTCGCAGAACGGGCAGGTCTTATAGCTGTCGGAGAACATTTCTCCGCATCTTCTGCATTTGATCAAGCTCATATCAAAACCTCCGGGGTAACAGTCTATTTTACATAATACCCATTTCCGATGCTCCCGTCAACCGCCTATCGGCGAAATTCATTCTTTTTTTACAAGCGGCGGCGATGGCGGCTTGCTTTTCTCCGGCATATTTCCTATAATGGGCGATGAGATCATTGGGGAGGGCGGCGCACATGAACACCATTTTCATCGGCATTGCCGGCGGTACCGGCAGCGGCAAGACCACGCTGACAGAGCATCTGGCGGCGCGATTCGGCAGCGACATCAGCGTGGTACACCACGACAACTACTACAAGCGGCAGGACCGGCCCTTTGCGGAGCGGTGCCAGCAGAACTACGACCATCCCGACGCCTTCGACACCGATCTGATGATCGCCGATCTGAAGGCGCTGAAGCGGGGTGAGACCATCCACTGTCCCGTGTACGACTACGCCATCCATAACCGGACGGACGAGACGGTGGAGGTGAAGCCCACCAAGGTGGTGATCGTGGAGGGCATCCTCATTTTCCAGAACAAGGAGCTGCGGGAGCTGCTGGACATCAAGATCTTCGTGGAGACGGACGCCGATGTCCGCATTCTGCGCCGCGCCCTGCGGGACGTGGAGGAGCGGGGGCGTTCGCTGGAGTCGGTGGTCACCCAGTATCTGACCACGGTGAAGCCCATGCATGAGCAGTTCGTGGAGCCTACCCGCAAGTTTGCGGATATCATCGTGCTGGAGGGCGGACACAATCTGGTGGCGCTGGACATGATCATGCAGCGGATCGCCAGCCACATCGCGGAGAGCTGACATGGGAAAGCCGCTGCGGTGCGTGCTGGCGGGGCTCTGCCTGCTGGGCGCGCTATTCTTCCTGCTGCCGCTGGCCGGCGGCATCCTCCACTTCGGCATGATCTGGCCAGCGGCGGTGCTGCTGGCGGGAGCCGCGGCGCTGCGGTGGCCGGAGGCCCTCCGGCGGCTGCTGCGGCCCCGATGGCTGCGGCGGGCGCTGTCCCTTATGGCGGCGGTCTGCGCGGCGGCTATTCTGGTGACGCTGGGCAAAATGGCGGCCGCCGCCGGAAACCGTCCCGCAGCGGACGCGCCCTGCACCGTGGTGGTGCTGGGATGTCAGGTGCTGGAGGACGGGCGGCCCAGCCTGATGCTGCAGGGCCGCGTGCAGGCGGCATACGACTATCTGGCCGCCCATCCGGACGCGGTGTGCATCGCCTCCGGCGGGCAGAACGGCACGGAGCCGGTGAGCGAGGCCCGATGCATCCGGCAGGCGCTGGCGGACCGCGGCATCGGGGAGGACCGCATCCTGCTGGAGGAGAGGTCCCGCTCCACAGAGGAAAATCTGGCGTTCTCCGCCGCCATCATACGGGAGCAGGGGCTGCCCACGGCGGCGGTCATCGCCTCCGACAGCTTCCACCAGCTGCGCGCCGCCGTCTGGGCCGAGCGAAACGGGCTGACGCCCTATGCCGCGTCCTGCGCCGGTCCGTGGTTCCTGACGGCGGGCTACTGGGCGCGGGAGGCGGCGGCGCTGCTGTACATGGCGGTAACAAACGGGTAGACAAAGGAAAGAAAATGCTCTTGCATTTTTGGATTTTCATGATAGAATAAGCTTACAAATCTTTATGGAGGTGCTACTATGGCTTATCAGATCGGTTCCGCTTGCGTCAGCTGCGGTGCTTGTGCAGACGCCTGTCCCGTGGGCGCTATCTCTCAGGGCGACGATCGTTACGTGATCGATGCCGGTGCCTGCCTGGACTGCGGTTCTTGCAGCGATACCTGCCCCAACGGCGCGATCAGCCCCGCTGAGTAATCCTACATACGCGCGGCAAAGCGACCGGCCAGAAGGCCGGTCGCTTTTTTGTGGTTGCGGCGGGGACGGTTCTATATTACAATAGGCGGGAGAAATCAGCAACGGGGAGGGCGGCACATGGAGCGATGGGATACGCTGTGGTCCGGCGGGTGGACGTTCTGCTTCGGCGACGGGGCGTTCAAGCCCTCCACCGACTCGTTCCTGCTGGGGAGCTTTCCCGCCCTGCGGCGGGGATGGCGGGTGTGCGACCTTGGCTCCGGCACGGGGCTGCTGGGGCTTTTGCTGCTGGCGCGGGAGCCGTCCCTCACCGTCACGGGGCTGGAGCGGGACGCCGCCGCCTGCGCGCTGGCGCGGCGGACCGCCGAAGCCAACGGTCTGGAGGGCCGGCTGATCACGCGGCAGTGCGACCTGCGGGAGCGGGCGCAGCTGCCCCCCGCAGGCAGCTTCGATCTGGCGGTATCCAATCCGCCCTACTTCCCGACAGGCGGCGGCAAGGCGGCGGCGGGGGCGCGGGGGCAGGCCCGGGCGGAGCTGACGTGTACGCTGGCGCAGCTGTGCGCGGCGGCGGCGTATCTGCTCCGCAGCGGCGGACAGCTCTGCCTCGTCTATCGCACGGAGCGGCTGGCGGAGCTGATGGAGACGCTGCGGCGGTTCCGGCTGGAGCCGAAGCGCCTGCGGTTCGTGCAGAAAAACGCGGCGTCCGCGCCGTCGCTGCTGCTGCTGAGCTGCCGGAAGGACGGAGGCGCCGGACTGACGGTGCAGCCGCCGCTGCTGCTGCAGCATCCGGACGGTACGGAGACGGCGGAGCTGCGGCGCATCTATTTTAAGGAGAAGGGGTAAGACAATGGCTGGAATGCTGTATCTGGTGGCCACGCCCATCGGCAATCTGGGGGACTTCTCCCCCCGCGCCGCAGAGACGCTGGCGCAGGCGGACTTCATCGCCGCCGAGGACACCCGCGTGTCCGTCAAGCTGCTGAACCATTTCGACATCAAAAAGCCGCTGGTCAGCTATCACGAGCACAATCGGGCCGCCGCGGGGCAGGCCATTCTGGCGCGCCTGCTGGCGGGTGAGACCTGCGCGCTGGTGACGGACGCCGGTACGCCGGCCATCAGCGATCCCGGGCAGGAGCTGGTGGCGCTGTGCGCCGAGAACGGCGTGACGGTGCAGGCCGTCCCCGGGTGCTGCGCGGCCATCGCGGCGCTGGCCGTGTCGGGACTGGACACGCGGCGCTTTACCTTTGAGGGCTTTTTGCCCTCTGGAAAAAAGGAACGCCGTGCCGCGCTGGGGGAGCTGACCGGCGAGGCGCGCACCATGGTGTTCCATGAGGCCCCCCACCGGCTCCGCGCCACGCTGGGCGATATGGCGGAGGTGCTGGGCGACCGGCCTGCGGCGCTGTGCCGCGAGCTGACGAAGCTTCACGAGGAGACGGTACGCACCACGCTGGAGCAGGCGGCCGCTTACTATGCCGCCAATGAGCCGCGAGGCGAATATGTGCTGGTGGTGGCGGGACGGCCCCGTCAGGACTGCCCCCCGCTGACACTGGAGGAGGGCGTGGCGCGGGTGCTGCGGCTGCGGGCGGACGGCATACGGATGAAGGACGCCGTCCGGCAGGTGGCCGACGACACGGGCCTGAGCCGCAATGAGCTGTACGACGCGGCGCTGCGAGGCTGAAGCCCATGCAAAAGGACCTGCACAGCCGGTGGCTGTGCAGGTCCTTTTGCGCTCTCTCGCACTCTATCCCGCCATAGGGTGGCAGCAAAATAGCACCGGCAACGTTTCCGGTGCTATTCGCCGGTCAGCAGTTGTCCTCGCGCAGCTCCCTCAAGCACTTCGCGCAGACATTTTTCCCGTGGAACACCGTCACGTCCTTGGCGCTGTCGCAGAAAATGCAGCTGGGCCGATATTTTCTGAGGATGATCGAAGACCCCTCAACATAAATCTCCAGCGCGTCCTTTTCCGCGATGTCCAGCGTGCGGCGCAGCTCGATGGGAAGAACGATCCTCCCCAGCTCGTCCACTCGTCTGACGATCCCCGTCGCTTTCACGGTGGAATCCCCCCTATGCAGTTGTCAAAGGTATCCAAGTGATGGACGGTAGCAGTATGACACATTTTCCCAACTCTGTCAACTCTCCTTCGCCAAAAAGCCGCCAGATTCCGCAAATAATGCACAGCGCGGCGGCATAGTATCTCTCAAAAACGGGAGGTGGGGCCGGTGGCGATGGCCATTGTGTGGACCGGCATGGCAGCGGCGGCGCTGATGTGCGGCGCGGTGTGCGGCACGCTGCCCGCCGTGACGGCGGCGGCCATGGAGGGGGCGGGCGCCGCCGTGGAGCTGGCGCTGTCCATGGCGGGTGCGCTGTGTCTGTGGTCGGGAGTGATGGCGCTGCTGGAGCGGGGCGGGCTGACGGAGGGACTGGCCCGCCTGTTCCGGCCGCTGCTGCGGCACATCCTGCCCCGGGCCAGCAGCGACGCCGATACGCTGGCGGCAGTGTCGGCCAACGTGTCCGCCAATCTGCTGGGACTGGGCAACGCCGCCACGCCGCTGGGGATCCGGGCGGCACAACGAATGGCTCGGGGCTGCGGCGGCGCGGCCAGCGACGAGCTGTGCCGGCTGGTGGTGCTGAACACCGCGTCCATCCAGCTGCTGCCCACCACGGTGGCGGCGGTCCGCAGCGCCCAGGGCTGCGCTGCGCCGCTGGACATCCTGCCGGCGGTATGGCTGTCGTCGGCGCTGTCGGTGGCGGCGGGGCTGGCGGCGGCGGGGCTTTTGCAGCGGATATGGAGGACGTAGCATGGACGTCTCCTCCCTGCTGATCCCGCTGCTGCTCACCGGCGCGGCGGTGTGGGCGCTGGGGAAGCGGGTGGACGTGTACGACGCCCTGACCGCCGGCGCATCGGAGGGGCTGGCGGTGCTGCTGCGGATCGTGCCGTCGCTCATTGCGCTGCTGACGGCGGTGTATATGTTCCGCGCCTCCGGTGCGCTGGAGCTGCTGACCCGCGGGCTGTCCCCCCTGCTGACGCGGCTGGGCATCCCGCCGGAGACGGCGGCGCTGCTGCTGGTGCGGCCGGTGTCCGGCTCCGGCGCGCTGGCGGTGGGCAGCGAGCTGATGGCGGCCTATGGGCCGGACAGCTACATCGGGCGGTGCGCGGCGGTGATGCTGGGCTGCACGGAGACTACGTTTTACACCATCGCCGTCTATTTCGGCGCGGCGGGCATCCGCCGCACCCGTTACACCGTTCCGGCGGCGCTGACCGCCGATCTGGCGGGATTCGTGGCGGCGGCGTGGACCGTGCGGCTGTTTTTCGGCACATAGCAGGAAAAGTGCGCCCCGTGGGGCGCACTTTTTGCGGTTACATCTTCTCCGGCGCGGAGCAGCCGATGAGGGTCATGCCGTTTTTCAGGACGGCGCGGGCGGTGTCCGCCAGCTTCAGGCGGGCCAGCAGCACGGCCTTCTCCTCGCCCTTGATGCGGCAGGCATTGTAGAACTTGTGGAAGGCGGCGGCCAGCTCCGAAAGATACCGGTTGATGAAGCTGGGATCGTAGTCCCGTGCGGCCAGACGCACCACCGCGGGGTACTGGGCCAGCTGCTTGATGAGGGCCTTCTCCTCGTCGGCGCAGAGCAGAGACAGCTCGGCCTCCGCCGCTGCGGGCACATCGCAGCCCTCGGCGGCCAGCGCCTTCAGCAGCGTGCAGATACGGGCGTGGGCGTACTGTACATAGTAAACGGGATTCTCACTGTCCTCCCGCACGGCAAGACCCAGATCGAACTCCATCTGGGTGTCGGGCTTGGCGTTGAAGAACCAGCGGCAGGCATCCACGGGGATCTCGTCCAGCAGGTCGGTGAGGCTGATGGCCTTGCCGGTGCGCTTGGACATCCGGACCACCTCGCCGTCCCGCACCAGCTTCACCAGCTGCATCAGCACGATGTCCAGACGGTGCTCGCCGTCCAGCCCCAGCGCGTCCATGGCGCCCTTCAGGCGGGCCACATGGCCATGATGGTCGGCGCCCCAGATGTTCACCACCTTGTCAAAGCCGCGGACAGCGAATTTGTTCCGGTGGTAGGCGATATCGGCGGCAAAATAGGTGTAGAACCCATTGGCGCGGCGGAGAACGTCGTCCTTCAGGGCCAGCTTTTCGATGTCCGCATCGGACTTGCCGGCGGCCCGCAGCTTCTGAGTCAGGATCTCGGCGGTCTTGAGCCACAGGGCGCCGTCCTTCTCATACGTCCAGCCCCGCTCCGTCAGCAGCGCCACGGAATCGGCCACATAGCCGCTCTCGTGGAGGCTGGACTCGAAGAACCACTGGTCGTACTGAATGCCGTAGCGGGCCAGATCGTACTTCATCTTGGGGATGTTGCGGCTCAGGCCGAACTGGGCCAGCGCATCGTGGCGGGTCTTCTCGTCGCAGGTCAGGTACTTGTCGCCCTCCTGCTCGTAGAAGGCCTGCGCCAGCTGGCGGATATCATCGCCGTGGTAGCCGTCCTCAGGGAACTCCACGGCGTCCTCGCCCTTGATGAGCTGGAGATAGCGGGCCTCCAGACTCTTGGCGAACTTCTCGATCTGGTTGCCGGCATCGTTGACGTAGAACTCGCGGGTCACGTCGGCGCCGGACTTTTGCAGGACGCTGGCCAGCGTGTCGCCCAGCACGCCGCCGCGGGCGTTGCCCATGTGCATGGGGCCGGTGGGGTTGGCGGAGACGAACTCCACCATGTATTTCTTCCCCGCCAGCATATCGTTCTCGCCGTAGCGCTCACCGGCGGCCTCGATGCCGGCAACGGTGTCGGCGTACCACTTGCCGCCCAGCCGGAAGTTCAGGAAGCCCGGGCCGGCCAGCTCCACAGAGGTGAAGTAGCTGCCCTCCAGCGCCATGTGGTCGATGAGGATCTGGGCCACCTGACGGGGGTTCATGTGCATGGCCTTGGCAGCCGCCAGGCAGAAGGTGGTGGTATAGTCGCCGTTGGCGGTGTCCTTGGGGATCTCCACCGCAGGCGTCACGGTGACGCCTGCCGGCAGCGCACCGGCGGCCGCCGCCTTCTCATAGGCGGATACCGTTACTTGCAGCACCTGATCTTTGGCGCTCTGGATCATATTCATGGTCAGTTCTCCTCTTTCGTTAAAGTCAGCTCCACCCGCAGCGCCGACAGGGGCTGCGCGCCGAGGAGCAATGTATACGCCAGTGTGATGAAGCCCTGTCCCCGGCGGGACAGCTGCCACGCCACCTCCTGTGTGACGACGTTCAGCATCAGGGCGCCGCCGTCGCCGCCGTCGATCCGGGTGGCGGTGGGCGTTTTGGGGTCCAGCAGCAGGCCGTAGCCGCTGCTGCCGCTCTCGTTGATGACCACCGCGCGGCGGGTGGCCGTCTCCAGCGTCACGTCGGAGACGATGGGGCTGCCGTCCGCCTCGTTGGACGCCTCATAGCGCAGACGCCAGCCCTGCGCCGTTTTTTCCAGCGTGCCGCCGCCCCGAAAGGTCAGCACGTCCTCCTGCCCGCCGAAGCGGCTGCGGCTTTTCACCGCGACCTGTACCTGCTCCGCCATGGCGCGCCTCAATACTGCTCGATGTCCACGGGACGCACCGCCTCGTCCAGCGGACGGCCCAGGAACGTGCCGGCCAGCAGGCCGAAATCCTCCGGCCGGTCGCTGGCGTAGAGCGTGGTGGTGCCGCAGGGGCGGTCCGCCAGGGCGTTGCGGTCCGTCAGCTCCTGCCGGAGGGCACGGGCCACCTCGGCCCCCGCGTCCACCAGCGTCACAGCGGGGCCCATGATGTCTCCGATGACCTCCGCCAGCAGCGGATAGTGGGTGCAGCCCAGGATGAGCGTGTCGATGCCCGTGTCCCGCAGAGGCGTCAGATACTCCCGCGCCACCGTTTCGATGACGGGGTCGCCGGCACGGAAGCGCCCGTTTTCCACCAGCGGCACAAACAGCGGGCAGGCCTTGCTGATCACGGTGATCCCCGGGTCCAGTGCGGCGATGGTCCGCTCGTAGGCGCCGGAGCGCACAGAGGCGGCGGTGGCGATCAGGCCCACCCGCCGGTTCCGCGTAACGGACACGGCGCGGCGGCAGGACGGCTCCACCACCCCCAGAATGGGCAGGCTGTTCTCCGCGCGCAGCTGAGGCAGCGCCGTGGTGGACACGGTGCCGCAGGCCACCGCCACGGCCTTGATGTCGAAGGAGCGCAGGAAGCCCACATCCTGACGGGCGTAGCGCAGCAGGATCTCCGCGGAGCGGCTGCCGTAGGGCACACGGGACGTGTCCCCGAAGTATATAATATTCTCAGAGGGAAGGATGCTGCGGATCTCCCGCACGGCGGTGAGGCCGCCGCTGCCGGAGTCGAACACCCCGATGGGTCGCTGGTCCATGGAACCGCTCCTTCCTGCAAGATTTTCAGATAACTTATATATTGTACTATGAACCGACGGCCGACACAAGCTAAATTTTGGCGGCCCTTCCCACTTTTTCTATGGCAATCTGCGAAGGGCCGTGCTATAATCAGGGAAACAATGCGCTGACCGCGAAACGGAGGTGGTCTGATGGAGCTGAACATGACGGAAAAGCAGTTCCGGCGTCTGCTGGATCTGGTATATATCGGCAACTGGGTGCTGAACTCCACCCGCGGCGACGACCGCATCAGGGAGTACGATCAGGTGGAAAGCCTGGTGTTCGCCCACTGCCTCGACCACGGTATGGCGCCGCTGACGGAGCTGTATCAGGGGGAGCTGATCCCCTCCCGCGCCTTTGCCGACGGCGGCATCCACGAGGCCATCATGGCCTATGAGGACACCACGTTCTTTGAGATACTGGCGCAGGAGCTGGCGCTGCGGGACATGGACGATCCCCCCATCACGCCGGAGAACTACGACGAGGTGATGGCCCGCATGGAGACGTATCTGGGAGAGTTCGAGCAGCACGGCACCGACAACATCACCGTGGACATGGACGAATAAGGCACGCAAAAAGCGCTCCGGCCATTGGCCGGAGCGCTTTTCCGCTGTGTTACAGGCTCTCCGCCAGATAGCGGGCCACATAGACGCCGCTGGCGCTGGCGTGGGACAGGGAGTGGGTCACGCCGCTGCCGTCACCGATGACGAACAGCCCCTTGTGGCAGGTCTGGAGATCGTGGTCCAGCTCCACCTCCATGTTGTAGAACTTCACCTCCACGCCGTAGAGCAGGGTGTCGTCGTTGGCGGTGCCGGGGGCGATCTTGTCCAGCGCGTAGATCATCTCGATGATGCCGTCCAGAATGCGCTTGGGCATCACAAGGCTCAGATCGCCGGGGGTAGCCGCCAGTGTGGGAGTGACGAAGCTCTCCTCCACCCGCTTGACGGTGGAGCGCTGGCCGCGGATCAGGTCGCCGAACCGCTGGAGGATCACGCCGCCGCCCAGCATATTGCTGAGCCGCGCGATGCTCTCGCCGTAGCCGTTGGAATCCTTGAACGGCTCGGAGAAGTGCTTGGCCACCAGCAGGGCGAAGTTGGTGTTGTCCGTGTGGAGCTTGGGATCCTCGTAGCTGTGGCCGTTGACGGTGACGATGCCGTTGGTGTTTTCGTTGACCACCACGCCGTGGGGGTTCATGCAGAACGTGCGGACACGGTCCTGAAACTTCTCGGTGCGGTAGACGATCTTGCTCTCATACAGCTCGTCGGTCAGGTGGGAGAACACATCGTAGGGCAGCTCCACCCGCACGCCGATGTCCACGCGGTTGGACTTGGTGCCGATGCCCAGCGCGCTGCACACGGATTCCATCCACTTGCTGCCGCTGCGGCCCACGGAGATGACGCAGGCGCGGCCCTCGTAGGCGCCCTTGTCCGTCTCCACGGTGTAGCCGTCCGCCGTCTTGGTCACGGTCCGCACCGGCGTGTCGAAGAAAAAGTCCATCTTATCCCGCATGGCGTTGTACAGGTTCTCCAGCACCACATAGTTGATATCGGTGCCCAGATGGCGCACGGAGGCGTCCAGCAGGTGGAGGTCGTTTTCCAGACACAGCTTCTTGATGGGGGTGCTGCCGGTGGAGTACAGGTGCGTGCCGGCGCCGCCGTTGGCCATATTGATCTCGTCCACATACTCCATAAGGGACAGCGCCTGCTGCTTGCCGATATACTCATGGAGCGTACCGCCGAACTGATTGGTGATGTTGTACTTGCCGTCAGAGAAGGCGCCGGCGCCGCCGAAGCCGTTCATAATGGCGCAGGTGGGACACTTGACGCAGGACTTCACCTTCACGCCGTCAATGGGACAGCGGCGCTTTTCCAGCGGATGCCCCGCCTCGAACAGGGCGATCTTCAGCGCCGGCCGCTTGTGCAGCAGCTCCCACGCGCAGTAGATGCCGCCGGGGCCGCCGCCGATCAGTAGGACGTCATATTTCATCAGAAGAATACCTCCTTCACATTTTCAACCAGCATACAGTATACCCGAAGTATCGGCAGGACGCAATTTCTTTTTGCTTATCTCTCACATTTTGGTTTCCAATCGCAGCCGAATCTGCTACAATGGAGAAAACCATTCAGGGGGTACGCTTATGAGCCGTGCAGACCGCATTTTCAAGGAGAATTGCCGTGACATCCTGCAAAACGGGGTGTGGGACACCGATCAGCAGGTGCGCCCCCGCTGGGAGGACGGCGCGCCCGCCCACACCGTGAAGAAATTCGGCATCATCAACCGCTACGACCTGCGGGAGGAGTTTCCCATCCTCACCATCCGCCGCACCTATTTCAAGACCTGCATCGACGAGCTGCTGTGGATCTGGCAGCAGAAGTCCAACAACATCCACGACCTGCGGGGCCACATCTGGGACAGCTGGGCGGATGAGAACGGCTCCATCGGCAAGGCCTACGGCTATCAGCTGGCGGTGAAGCACCAGTACCCCGAGGGGGAGATGGATCAGGTGGATCGGGTGCTGTACGACCTGAAGCACAATCCCGCCAGCCGCCGCATCCTCACCAACATCTACAACTTTCAGGATCTCCACGAGATGGCGCTGTATCCCTGCGCCTACTCCATGACCTTCAACGTCTCCGGCAACACCCTCAACGCCATCCTGAACCAGCGCAGTCAGGATATGCTGGCCGCCAACAACTGGAACGTGGTGCAGTACAGCGTGCTGGTCCACATGATGGCGCAGGTGTCCGGTCTGGAAGCCGGCGAGCTGGTCCACGTCATCGCCGACGCCCACATCTATGACCGCCATGTCCCCATCATCGAAAAGCTGCTGGAGCAGGACGAGCGCCCCGCGCCGCAGTTTGTGATGGACCGTTCCGTTTCCGACTTCTATCAGTTCACCCGCGACAGCTTCACGCTGGAGGGCTACGACCCCCAGCCCTTCGCGGATAAGATCCCCGTAGCCATTTGAGGAGGAACGCCCATGTATGCCATCGCAGCCGTAGACCAGCGCTGGGGCATCGGGCGGGACAACGCCCTGCTGTTCCGCATCCCTGCCGATATGAAGCGCTTCCGCGCCCTGACGGAGGGCGGCACCGTTCTCATGGGCCGCAAGACCCTGCAATCCCTGCCGGGCGGGCGGGGGCTGCCCAATCGGCGCAACATCGTGCTCACCGGCGACCGGAGCTTCACCGCCGAAAACGCGGAGATCGTCCACTTTCCGGTGGAGGCGGTGTTTCAGGCCGGCGAGGAGGCGTGGGTCATCGGCGGGGAAAGCGTCTACCGCCAGTTCCTGCCCCTGTGCCGGCGGGTCTATCTGACGAAGATCCTTGCCGACGGCCATGCCGACGCCTTTTTCCCCGATCTGGACGCCGACCCCCAGTGGCAGGTGGACAGTGAGAGTGAGATCATGGAGGAGGACGGCCTGAAGTACCAATTCGTGGAGTACGTCCCCGTGCCGGAGGAGGAGCTGTTCCCTGCCGCAGAGGACGGCGAGGCGCGGGAGCCGTCCCTGTTTGCGCCGCCCGCCGACTTCTCTGTATTCAGCGGGTTCTGAGCCATGGCCGAGCTCAACACCGACATCCGGTATATCAAAGGCATCGGCGAGACGCGGGCCAAGGCCCTGCAGAAGCTGGGCGTGGCCACGCTGGGGGACCTGCTGTCCTATTTTCCCCGCCGGTGGGAGGACCGGACGCTGACGCGGCCCATTCGGGAGCTGCCCGTGGGCGAATACGCCTGCGTCCGCGCCATGCTGGCCGGCGACCCCACCGCCAGCCGTATCGCCGGCGGACGCACGCTGGTGAAGGTCCGCGCCGTGGATGACAGCGGCGCGCTGGACGTGGCCTTTTTTAATCAGGAGTACCGGAAAACCAGCCTCCACAAGGGGGAGACATACATCTTCTATGGCAAGGTGGAGGGCGACCTGCTGCGCCGCCGCATGACCAACCCGCTGCTGGAGCCGGAGGGCCGCCAGCTGCTGACGGGCCGGATCATGCCGGTCTATCCCCTGACCGCCGGCGTTACCCAGACCATGCTGGCCAAGGCCATGCGGCAGGGGCTGGACGCCTGCGAGGGTCTGCTGCCGGACGTGCTGCCGGACGACGTGCGGCAGGCGCACCATCTGTGCTACACCGGCTACGCCTATGAGAACATCCATTTTCCCTCCTCGCCGGAGGCGCTGGACATCGCCCGCCGCCGTCTGGTGTTCGAGGAGCTTTTCCTGCTGTCCTGCGGCTTGCAGCTGCTGCGGTCCCGCCGCGGCACGGAGCGCGGCCCCGCCTGTGAAAACGTGGCCTTGACGCCCTTCTACGACGCCCTGCCCTTCGCGCTGACAAATGCCCAGCGCCGCGCCGTGGAACAGGCTGTGACCGACATGACCTCCGGACGGTCCATGAACCGCCTCTGTCAGGGCGACGTGGGCAGCGGCAAGACCATGGTGGCCGCCGCCTGCGTGTGGTTCGCCGCCCAGAGCGGGTGGCAGTCGGCCCTGATGGCCCCCACGGAGATCCTGGCCCGCCAGCACTATGAGAATCTGGCGCCGCTGTTCGCCCGCTTCGGGCTGCGCTGCGCCCTGCTCACCGGCTCCACCCGCGCCAAGGAGCGTCGGGAGATTCTGGCCGGTTTGTCCGACGGCAGCATCGACCTGTGCATCGGCACCCATGCCCTGCTGACGGAGGACGTACAGTACGCCCGTCTGGGGCTGGTCATCACCGACGAGCAGCACCGCTTCGGCGTGGATCAGCGGGCGGCCCTGTCCAAAAAGGCCGCGTCCCCCCATATACTGGTGCTGTCCGCCACGCCCATCCCCCGCACGCTGGCTCTCATCATCTACGGCGATCTGGACGTGTCGGTGATCGACGAGCTGCCCCCGGGCCGCCAGAGGGTGGACACCTTTGCCGTCAACGAGTCCTACCGCCAGCGGCTGAACGGGTTCATCCGCAGGCAGGTGGCGCAGGGGCATCAGGTGTTTATCGTGTGCCCGCTGATAGCGGAGGACGACCAGCTCCCCGACGAGCGCAAGGCTGTCGCCGCCTACGCCGACAAGCTGCGGCGGGAGGTGTTCCCCGACCTGCGTATCGCCGTACTGCACGGGCGGATGAAGGCGCGGGAGAAGGAGGCGGTCATGGCCGCCTTTGCCGCCGGCGAAAGCGATATTCTGGTGTCCACCACCGTGGTGGAGGTGGGCGTGGACGTGCCTAACGCCAGTCTGATGGTGGTGGAGAACGCCGAGCGCTTCGGCCTCAGCCAGCTCCACCAGCTGCGGGGCCGCGTGGGCCGCGGCAGCGCCAAGAGCTGGTGCATCCTGCTGTCCGACAGCGAAAATGAGGACACCCGCCGCCGGCTCAGGGTGCTGACGGAAACCAACGACGGCTTCAAAATATCCGAGGAGGATCTGAAGCTCCGAGGCCCCGGGGATTTCTTCGGCCAGCGGCAGCACGGCCTGCCCACGCTGAAGGCGGCGGACCTCAGCTGCGATATGCGGCTGCTGGACGAGGCTCAGACGGCGGCCTGTGCCCTGCTGGCGCAGGATCCCACGCTGGCCGATCCCGCCCATGGCGCGCTGCGCCGCCGCATCGACCGCCTGTTTGCGGTGAATGAGGGCGGTCTGAACTGAAAAATACGCGGAAAAAACGGACGGAACGCCTTGCGGCGTTCCGTCCGTAAACAGTCGGGCAAAAGGGGGGTGCCCGACAGGGGGAAGAGCGATATGAGAAGCGCAGTGCGCTTTGCCTATGCTCCTTGCATATTGTAACGCTGTGTTTTGCTGTTGTCAACGCTTTTCACCCACACGTTCCCAACTTTTTACAGCTGCAGAGACGCTTGTCTGCGCCGCCGCGCCGTGCTATACTGGCAGGGAAAGCATCTGTCGCCGAGAGGAGGAATCGCCATGACAAAGGAGGAGCTGCGGGCCAAGGCCAACGACCTGCCGCTGCTGCCGGGCGTCTATCTGATGATGGACCGGACGGGGCAGGTCATCTATGTGGGCAAGGCCAAAAAGCTGAAAAATCGGGTGAGCCAGTACTTTCAGGACACTGCCTCTCACAACGACAAGACCCGCCGCATGGTGGCGCAGGTGGATCGGTTCGACACCATCATCGTCCGGTCGGAGTTCGAGGCCCTCATACTGGAAAACTCCCTCATCAAGCGGCATATGCCGCGCTACAACATTCTGCTGAAGGACGACAAGGGCTATCCCTTCGTGCGGCTGGACGAGAAGGCCGCCTATCCCCGCTTCACGCTGGTAACACGGCCCGCCGACGACGGCGCCCGCTACTTCGGCCCCTTCGGAGGGCGCAGCGAGACGCGGCAGGCCATCGACGCGGTGTGCGCCGCATTGCGCCTGCCCACCTGCTCCCGCCGGTTCCCGCAGGACATCGGCAAGGAGCGGCCCTGTCTGAACCACCATATCGGCCGGTGCGACGGCTTCTGCCGCCCCGATGGGCCGGACGGGGACGAGTACCGCCGCCGCATCGCTCAGGCGGTGCGGCTGTTCGAGGGACGGCTGCGGCAGGTGACGGCGGAGCTGACCGCCCAGATGAGCGAGGCCGCCGAGGCGCTGGACTTCGAGCGCGCCGCCGCCCTGCGGGACCGCGTCCGCGCTCTGTCGGTGCTGTCCAAGAACCAGAAGGTCATTGCCGGTATCTGCGCCGACACCGACGTGTGGGGCGTATATACCGGCCCTGCCCGCGCCGGCTGCGCCGTGCTGCACATCGAGGGCGGCGACCTGCTGGGCCGCCGCGTGGAGGTGCTGCCAGCCGCCGAGGACGATGCGGCGCTGCTGGGAGCCGTGGTGACCCAGTACTATCTGGATCGTGAGCTGCTGCCCCGGGAGATCCTGCTGCCGCTGGCGGTGGAGGATATGGAGACGCTGTCGGCCCTGCTGACGGAGCGCTGCGGCCACGCCGTCGCCCTCCGCGTACCCCAGCGGGGTCAGAGGCGGGAGCTGCTGGACATCGCCTGCCGCAACGCACGGGAGGAGGTGGAGCGCGTCACCTCCGACGCCGAGCGCGTGGCCGGTACGCTCCGGCTCCTGCAGGAGCTGGCGGGCCTTTCGGCGCTGCCCCGCCGCATGGAGAGCTACGACATCTCCCACACCGGCGGCGCCGATCAGGTGGCCAGCATGGTGGTGTTCGCGGACGGTCGGCCCCTGAAGCGGGATTACCGCCGCTTTCAGGTGCGGACCACCGCCGGCCCCGACGATTACGGCGCCATGGCGGAGGTGCTGGAGCGCCGCCTCCGCCGGTATCTGGAGGGGGACGAGAAATTCGCGCCCCTGCCGGACCTGCTGCTCATCGACGGCGGCGCACAGCACGCCCATGTGGCCGAGGAGGTGCTGGCAGGGCTGGGGCTGTCCGTGCCCGTGCTGGGCATGGTGAAGGACGACCGGCACCGCACCCGCGCGCTGGTCACGGCCCGCGGACAGGAGATCGGCATTCGGCAGTTCCCCGCCCTGTTCGCCCTCATCGGCCGCGTACAGGAGGAGGTTCACCGCTTCGCCCTCGCCTATCACCACCAAAAGCACGCCAAAAGCGCCTGCCGCTCCCAGCTGGACGGCATCGCCGGCGTAGGAGAAGCCCGCAAAAAGCGGCTGCTCCAGCGATTCGGCACGGTGAAGGCCGTTCGCGCGGCGGCGCTCCCCCAGCTGGAGGAGGTGCTGCCCAAGCCCGCCGCCCGCGCCGTCTATACACATTTTCACAAGGAGGCTGACGCATGAGATATTACGCCACACTGGGGCCGTCCTGCTGCGAGACGGAGGTGCTTGCCGCCCTGCTGCGGCGGGGCGTTACCGGCTTCCGGCTCAATCTGTCCCACACGCCGCTGGCCGCGCGGCGGAGCTGGATCGACGCGCTGCACTGCGCGGAGCGGGACAGCGGGCGCGCCGCCCAGCTGATGATCGATCTGCGGGGGCCGGAGGTGCGTATCGGCGCGCTGGATGCGCCGATGACGCTGACGGAGGGGGAGACGGTCACGCTGGGCCGCCAGATCCCCGTGGCGCAGGACGTGCTGGAGGCGCTGACGCCGGAGATGACCGTGCTGCTGGACGATGGGGCCATGGCCCTCACCGTGATGCAGGGCGACCGGTGCCGCGTGGCGCGGGGCGGCGTGCTCACCAGCCGCAAGAGCCTGACGCTGGTGGGAGCAGAGCTGCACCGGAGCGCCCTGTGTCAGGCGGATCTGGACGATCTGGCGCAGGCTGCCTCACTGGGCGTCGGCGCCGTGATGCAGCCCTTCGTCCGCGGCGGAGACGACCTGCGGGCCGTCCGCGCCGCCATGGCGCGCTGCGGCCTAAGAGAGGCGGAGCTGTTTGCCAAGGTGGAAAACCGGCAGGGCATGGATACCCTGCCCCAGTGGCTGGAGCTGTGCGACGTGGTGACCATCGCCCGGGGCGATCTGGGCAGCAGCCTGACGCTGACGCAGCTGCCCGCCGCTCAGAAGCACATCGCCGCCGTGTGCCGCCGCAGCGGGAAGCCGTTTCTGGTGGTGACCCAGCTGCTGCACAGCATGATCGACCACCCCACCCCTACCCGCGCGGAGGTGCTGGACATCTACAACGCCGTGCTGGACGGGGCGGACTGCCTGATGCTCACCGGCGAGACGGCGCAGGGCCGCTATCCGCAGGAGGCGGCGGACTGGCTGATCCGTGTGGCGCAGGAGGCGGAGAAGGCCCGCTGACAGGAGGATAGACGAAGACCGCACCGGCTTTTGGCCGGTGCGGTCTTTCCGTATTTTCCGCTGCGCGGGCGTTATCTGACGCCGCGGCGCTTCCTTCCGCAGCAGACGGCAACCGTCGCCGCGGCGCTGCCGGTCAGCAGCACCAGCCAGAGGGCCACGCCGCCGTCGCCGGTGGCGGCGGACGCTGCGGGTGCGGCGAATGCGGCGCCGCCCAAACGGGGCAGAACCGTCTCCCCGCGGGTGATGGGCAGGGTGGCCGCCGCGTCGCCGAAGTACCGGTCACAGCCGCTGCAGCGCCAGTGCTCGATGCGCCCGTCGCGGTCACGGGTGGCCGCGCGGCCGGTCACATGGCGCAGGGCGCTGTGGTGATCGGGGTCCAGCGCGCCGTAGGAGCGGCCGCAGTAGGTGCAGACCGCCTGCGCCGTGCAGGTAGCCGTGCCGCCGGTGTGGTTGCTGGTGGTCTTATCGCAGTAGTCGCAGATGTGATCCTTATCGGCGTCCGCGTGATTGCTGATGGTCTTATCGCAGTAGTCGCAGATGTGATCCTTGTTGGTGTCCGCGTGGTTGCTGATGGTCTTATCGCAGTAGTCGCAGATGTGATCCTTGTTGGTGTCCGCGTGGTTGCTGATGGTCTTATCGCA
>CAKTOK010000030.1 GCA_934589835.1 uncultured Oscillospiraceae bacterium
ACATTGGTGGAGTCGGCCAGCAGCGCCAGAACGCCCTGCTTACCCAGCTCGCCGAAGCGGGCCAGATCGATGACCTCGCCGTCAATGGGGGTGGAGTCGATCTTGAAGTCGCCGGTATGCACCACCGTCCCCATCCGCGTGTGGATGGCGAAGGCGGCGGAGTCGGCGATGGAATGGTTCACATGGAGGAATTCCACCTGAAATTTGCCGGCCTTTACGGTCTGGCCGGCCTCCACGGTGATGAGCTTTGTGGAGTTCAGGAGGCCGTGCTCCTGCAGCTTCAGCTTGATGAGGCCCGCTGTGAAGCGGGTGCAGTAGATGGGGGTGTTGATCTGCTTGAGAACATAGGGGATAGCGCCGATGTGGTCCTCGTGACCGTGGGTGATGAACATGCCCCGCAGGCGGCTATGGTTCTTCACCAGATAGCTGACGTCGGGAATGACGCAGTCGATGCCGTACATATCGTCTCCGGGGAAGGCCATGCCGCAGTCCACAACGATGATCTCACCGCCGTACTCATAAACGGTCATGTTCTTGCCGATCTCATTGAGGCCGCCCAGAGGAATGATCTTCAGTTTTTCTGCCATAAATGTCAAATACTCCTTTGCTTTTACAGGTTCCACGCAGTCCGGCAGGCAGGGAAATGGCCGCAGCAAAACAAAGGCGGTCCGTCCGGCATCCGGCCCTGCATCGCCGGAGAGGAACGGAGTATCGCCCAACCGCTGTGTGGATGGTGTGGAGGGGTCGCCCCCTGTTTTCTATGTGATCGCAGAGGCACACGCTCTGCGAAACAACCAAAAAATGCGCGGATTTTTCTGCGCTTTCCACAAAGTATATCACACTTTTCTCCGTTTGTACACCCCCAACTTGCCGCCGTATTTCGACAGGGGTGTCGGCGGCGGGATTTGATCGAAGAGGCAAGATAAAAATTGCGAAAGATAGGAAGAAATTTTGATAGGCGGAATTTGACGATGTTTTCCCGAAAGCGGCTATTGTCCCAGGGGGAATTCTGTGCTATAATCAATTCCTATATTAAATTGGAGACGTATTCGTATTGCCCGGGGAGCCGGCGCGGCGGGGACGCGGCTTGTCCCGCAGGACCGCAGCCGCCCCTGCCGGGCGGACGGTATTCCTGTCAGCGAGAGGAGGAACGCCTTTTGAGCAAAAAAATCATCCGCGGATTCCGCACGAATATGGCGCTGTACAGCCTGTGCCTGGTGGTGTTTGTCATCGTGACCATCCCCTTTGAGCCGCTGCTGGCGCTGGCGGAGGGCGCGGTGGCCGTGGTGGTGCTGCTGGTGGGCCGGAGCCGCAACAAAATGGCGCAGGCCTCCGTGCGGCAGTACATGGACCGCGTATCCGGCGGCATGGATTCCGCCCGCTCCAGCAATATGCTGTATGCGCCGCTGCCCATGCTGGTGTTCGACGTGACCACCGGCGAGGTGCTGTGGAGCAACGATATGTTTTTGCAGCTGACGGAGCAGAAGGAGAAGATCTTCGAGATGCTGGTGGACGCGGTGGTGCCGGACTTCACCAGCCGTTGGCTGCTGGAGGGCAAGCGGGAGTATCCGGAGCTGTTCCCGTGGAACGGCCGGATGTATCGGGTATTCGGCGCGCTGAGCCACCCAGAGGAGATGGAGCGCGATCAGGATCCGCTGGCCACCACCTATTGGATGGATGTGACGGACAGCGAGCAGATGCGCCAGACGCTGGAGATGACACGCCCGCTGGTGGCTATCCTCATGGTGGACAACTATGAGGAGCTGATGAAGGCCTGCCCCGAGAGCAAGCGCTCGGCGGTGCTGGCGGCGCTGGAGGAGCAGCTGAACAACTGGGCGGCGGACTCCGGCGGGCTGCTGCTGGGCTATGATCGGGACCGGTATCTGTTCGTGTTTGAGGAGAAGGACTACGGCGGCTATACCGAGAGCAAGTTCGACGTGCTGGAGAAGGTCCGGCAGGTGCAGGCCGGCGAGGGCGTGTCCGCCACGCTGTCCATCGGCGTGGGGCGGGACGAGGACAGCTTTGACCAGCTGTTCAAGAACGCTTCGCTGGCGCTGGAGATGGCTCTCAGCCGCGGCGGCGATCAGGCCGTGGTGAAGGACCGCGTGAACTTCGAGTTCTATGGCGGGCGCAGCAAGACCACAGAGAAGCGGACGAAAGTAAAGTCCCGGGTCATGGCCAACGCGCTGGGCGAGCTGATCGACGACGCCAAGCAGGTGTACGTCATGGGCCACAAGTACGCGGACATGGACTCCGTGGGCGCGGCCATGGGCGTGTGCTGCATCGCCCGCAAGCGGGGAAAGAAATGCCAGATCGTCATCGACGCCGACAACAACGCCGCCCATCCGCTGATCCGGAGGATGCTGGACCAGCCGGAGTACGCAGGGGTGCTGATCTCCGGCGGCGAGGCGTTCCTCAAGTGCCAGCCCGGGGCACTGCTGGTAGTGGTGGACACCAACCGGCCGGAGAGCGTGGAGTCCGAGGAGGTGCTGGAGACCTGCAACCGCGTGGCGGTCATCGACCACCACCGACGGGGCAGCAGCTACATCGAGAAGATGGCGCTGAACTATCATGAGCCGTATGCGTCCTCTGCCAGCGAGCTGGTGACGGAGCTGATGCAGTATCTGGTGGAGCCTACCGACGTGCTGAAATGCGAGGCGGAGGCGCTGCTGGCGGGCATCGTGCTGGATACGAAGAATTTTACCAACCGCACCGGCGGTCGGACCTTCGAGGCGGCGGCCTATCTGCGGCGCACCGGCGCGGACACGCAGGACGTGCAGCGCCTGTTCCAGGGGGATCTCCAGTCCATGATCGACCGGTACGCCATCATCCGGCAGGCGGAGCTGTACCACGACGACATCGCCGTTGTGGCGCTGGAGGAGGAGTGCGATCGGGTCACGGCGGCCAAGGCGGCCGACGAGCTGCTGACCATCCGCGGCATCAAGGCGTCCTTCGTCCTGTACAGAAAGGGCGACGGCGTGTATATGTCCGCGCGATCGCTGGGCGAGATCAACGTGCAGGTCATTCTGGAGGCGCTGGGCGGCGGCGGCAATTCCACCACCGCCGGCGGACAGGCGGACAACATCACGGTGGACGAGGCCAGAGCCAAGCTGCTGGAGGCCATTGACCGGTATTTTGAAAACTGACGAAAAGGAGATACAGAACCATGAAAGTCATTTTGAAGCAGGACGTGAAGGGAAAGGGCAAGAAGGGCCAGCTCATCGAGGCGGCGGAGGGCTACGCCCGCAATTTCCTGCTGCCCAAGGGCCTGGCGGTGGAGGCCACCGCCGATGCGGTGAACACCATGAAGCTTCAGGCCAAGGCCAAGGCCAAGGCCGATGCGGAGGCCAAGGCGGAGGCGCTGGCCATCGCCGAGAAGCTGAAGACCTGCCAGGTGAAGATCAAGGCCAAGGGCGGCGAGGGCGGCAAGCTGTTCGGCGCCGTCACCGGCAAGGAGATCTCCGGCGCGCTGAAGGATCAGTTCGGCATGGAAATCGACGGCAAGAAGCTGGTGCTGGACCAGCCCATCAAGAGCTTTGGCAGCTATGAGGTCAAGGCCAAGCTGGGCTTTGAGGTCAGCGGCACCGTGTATGTGCTGGTCATTGAAGAGAAGTAACGGAATGTAACGACGGAAGGGAGGTCCGGATATGGCTGCGGACGAGCTGCTGCTGCGGCAGGCGCCCCATTCGCCCCAGGCGGAGCAGGCGGTGCTGGGGTCCATGCTCATCGACCCCGACTGCATCAAGGACGTGATGGACAAGCTGCAGCCGGAGGATTTTTACCTGCGGGCCAACCGCGATATCTTTGAGACCATTTACCACATGTTCATCTACTCCCGCCCCATCGACGGCGTCACCGTGGCGGGGGAGATGGAGAAGAACGGCGTGTACAGCGACAACACCCGGGACTATCTGGTGCAGCTGATGGACGTGACGCCTACCAGCGCCAACGTCATGGAGTATGTGCAGATCGTGCTGGACAAGTCCCTGATGCGGCAGGTGGCGGCAGCCGCCGGCAGCATCAGCGCCATGGTGCAGGAGGGCAGCGGCGCCGCCGGCGATATGCTGGAGGCGGCGGAGCAGAAGGTCTACGCCATCCGGCGGGGCCGCAGCGCCCAGAATATGGTGACGGTGGGGATGGTGTTGCAGGACGTGATGGCCCATCTGGCGGAGCTTACCGCCAGCGGCGGCAAGACGCTGCCGGGCCTGTCCACGGGGCTTTCCGCCGTGGACGCCAAGATCAACGGACTGAACAAGTCGGACCTGCTGCTGCTGGCGGCACGGCCGGGTATGGGCAAGACCAGCATGGCCCTGAACGTGGCGCTGTCGGCGGCGCGGGAATCCGGCAAGACCGTGGCCATCTTCTCGCTGGAAATGTCCCGCGAGCAGCTGGTGACACGACTCATCGCCAGCGAGGGGCTGGTGGAGAATACCCGCCTCGTCACGGGCAACCTGCGGGAGAGCGACTGGCAGCGCATCGCCGAGGCCGCGTCCTCCCTGAGCCGGATGGACATCCGGATCGACGACAACCCGCTGCTGACGGTGGCGGATATGAACGCGAAATGCCGCAGGCTGGAGAATCTGGGACTGGTGGTCATCGACTACCTCCAGCTGATGACCTCCGCCGGCGGAAAGGGCTATGCCGGAGAGAACCGCCAGCAGGCGGTGTCGGACATCAGCCGTATGCTGAAGATCATGGCCAAGGAGCTGCAGGTGCCGGTGCTGTGCCTCAGCCAGCTGAGCCGTGCCAATGAAAAGCGCGACGACAAGCGGCCCATGCTGTCGGACCTCCGGGAATCCGGCGCCATCGAGCAGGATGCGGACATCGTGCTGTTCCTGTATCGCGATGACTACTACAACAGCGATTCGGAGAAGCGCAACGTGGCGGAGTGCATCGTGGCCAAGAACCGCCACGGCGAGACGGGCAAGGTGGAGCTGCGGTGGATGCCGGAGTATACCGCCTTCGGGACGCTGGAGAACCGCTATGACGATGAGGAGTGAGCCATGGACCTGACGCCGTGGATGGAGCGATGGCAGATGCTGCCGCCGGACGGCGGCGTGATGCTGTGCGCCGTGTCCGGCGGGCAGGATTCCGTTTGCCTGCTGGACTATCTCCACAAGCTGGGGCGGCAGCGGGGCTTTACCGTGGCAGCGGGGCATCTGAACCATCTGATGCGGCCCACCGCTCAGCGGGACGAGGATTTCGTCCGCGGCTTCTGCGAAATGCGGGACATCCCGTTCTATACCCAGCGGGCGGACGTGTACGCCCTGTGCCAGGCTTGGAGCCTGACGGTGGAGGAGACGGGCCGCCGCGCGCGGTATGAATTTTTGCAGCGGACGGCGGCAGCCATCGGCGCGGATCGGATCGCCACGGCCCATCACCGCGACGATCTGGCGGAGACGGTGCTTTTGCAGCTGCTGCGGGGTACGGGGCCTCAGGGGCTGACGGGTATCCCGCCGGTGCGGGGAAACATCGTGCGCCCCCTGCTGGACACGCCGCGGCAGGAGATCCGGCAATATATCGAGGAAAATGGGCTGGCCTATGTGACCGATGAGACCAACGGAGACGTGGCCTATGCCCGCAACCGGCTGCGGCTGGTGATCTGGCCGGAGCTGACGCGCATCAATCCCGCGGCGGCGGACCATATCGCCCGCACGGCGGAGATCCTGCGGCGGGAGAACGATTATCTGGACCAGCTGGCGGCGGCACGCCTGCCGGAGGCGGGGACGTGTGTGCCGCGGGACGCGGTGCTGGCGGCGCCGGAGGCGCTGCGGGCCCGCATGCTGCGGCTGCTGCTGGACCGGCTGGGCGCAGGGAGAAAGGATCTGAGCGCCGGCCATCTGGCGGCGCTGGAGCGGCTGTGCGCCGGCGAGGGGATGCTGGATCTGCCGGACGGCGTGACGGCGGTGTGCCGCAGCGGCGTTTTGACGCTGCAAACGGCGGAGGAGCCGCCGGCGGAGCAGACGCTGCAGCAGGGCGAGATCCCCTTCGGGACGGGGAAGCTTCTGGTGAGCCGCGCACCGCAGCGCGGCGCGCTGGCGCTGCACTGCGGCCAGGGGCAGACACTGACGGCCCGCTGCTGGCAGCCGTCAGACCGGCTGGATCTGCCGGAGGGCCGCGGAGCCAGAAGCCTGAAGCGGCTTTTCGCCGAGCGGGGCGTGACGCCGGAGCAGCGCGATAGGCTGCCGGTGTTCTGCGTGGACGGCGTGGCCGCCGCCGCGTGGGGCGTAGGCGTGGACAGACGTTTTTTGCCGGAGAAGACCGGCGGGAACATATATATTATAATGAGAGAAGTTTAACGGAGGACAAAAGGCTATGGCAAAGAGCAATATGGATCAGGACATTCTGAAGGTCCTGCTGTCTGAGGAGGAGATCAAGGCCCGCGTGCAGGAGATGGGCGATGAGCTGTATGACGTATTCAAGGACAAGAACCCCATGTTTGTGGGCGTGCTCAACGGCTGCTTTATCTTTATGGCGGATCTGGTGCGGGCAACCCAACTCAAGAGCGAGCTGGAGTTCATCGGCGTGTCCTCCTACAAAAATGCCACCAAGTCCTCCGGCGTGGTGCAGATCACCCGCGATCTGCAGCGGGATATCAGCGGCCGCGACATCATCATTGTGGAGGATATTCTGGACTCCGGCAACACACTGGCGTTTCTGACGGACTATCTGAAGGCAAAGGGCGCGGCGTCCATCACCATCGCCACACTGCTGGACAAGCCGGCCCGACGGGAGAAGCCCATCAAGGCCGATTACGCCGGCTTCGTGGTGCCGGACGAGTTCGTGGTGGGCTACGGGCTGGACTATGCCCAGCAGTACCGCAATATGCCCTACATCGGCGTACTGAAGCCGGAGGTATACAGCAAGTAAAGACGCGCATAGCATATACGGAGCGTATAGCGCGGCACGCGCAGGAAGAAAACAGGAGGCAGATCCAATATGAAGGAAAACGGCGGCAAGCGGTTTGCGCCCGACGGCGCGGCGGACCGGCGGGAGAATGCCGCGCCGGAGACGGCGGCGGAGAACACGGCGCGGCCCGTGCAGAAGAGCCGCGGACGGCGGCTGTGGGACGAGTACGGCTATCTGGTGATCACACTGGCTGTGGTATTTGTGCTGTTCCGCGTTATTTTGCAGCTGGCGTATGTGCCCAGCGGGTCCATGGAGACGACCATTCCCACCAAGACGCTGCTTGTCGGCTGGCGGCTGCCCTATGTGGTGTCCGATCCGGTGCCGGAGCGCGGCAGCATCGTCACCTTCTGGGACGAGGAGCTGGAGCGCGTGCTGGTGAAGCGGGTCATCGGCCTGCCCGGGGACACCGTTTCGTTTGAAGGCGGGTTTGTGTATATCAACGGCGAGAAGCTGAACGAGGACTATCTGCCGGTGTCCGGCATCACCGAGAGCGATACGCCGGTATTCGAGGTGCCGGAGGGCTGCCTGTTCCTGATGGGCGACAACCGCACCGGCTCCCGGGACAGCCGGTTTTTGAACCAGCCGTATATTCCGGTGGAGCAGGTGCAGGGCCGGATGCTGCTGGCCGTCTCCATCGGCTCCGGCCAGAGCTGGCAGGGCATCCGCTGGATCGGGTAAGGGGGAGAAGAATTGACGGAGAGAAGACGATTTGGATTTACGGGATTGCTGCTGGTGATCCTTGTGGTGGTATTCGTGGGGTATCTGACCGGCAATATGCGGCGGGCCGGAGACATTCCGTACAGCCAGATGCGGGCGCTGTTCACAGAGGAGAAGGTGCAGTCCTTCGCCATCGACGACCAGCGGCTCACCGCCGCCCTGCGGGACGGGACCACGGCCACCTGCGAGCTGTACAGCTTCGACGCATTTTATGAGGACCTCAACGCTCTGGTGGTGGAGCAGGCCGCAGCCGGCATCATCGAGACCTATGACTATCACGCGGATCACTCCACCAACTGGGTGCAGGTGCTGCTGCCCTACGTGCTGGCGGTGCTGGGGTTCGTGCTGCTGTTGAACTTCATGAACCGGATGTCCGGCGGCGGCGCGGCGGCCAACGACAAGATGGCCCGCTTCGGCGAGGCTCGCACCCAGAGCCTGCCCACCGGCAGCAAACGGGTGACGTTTCAGGATGTGGCCGGCGCCGATGAGGAGAAGGAGGAGCTGGAGGAGATCGTCCAGTTCCTGCGGGACCCCGAGAAGTACACGGCGCTGGGGGCCCATATCCCCAAGGGCGTGCTGCTGGTAGGCCCTCCGGGCACCGGCAAGACGCTGCTGGCCAAGGCGGTGGCGGGCGAGGCGGACGTGGCGTATCTGTCCATTTCCGGCTCCGATTTCGTGGAAATGTATGTGGGCGTGGGCGCCAGCCGCGTCCGCGATCTGTTTGAGCAGGCCAAGAAGCAGGCGCCGGCCATCGTGTTCATCGATGAGATCGACGCGGTGGGCCGTCAGCGCGGCAGCGGTCTGGGCGGCGGCCATGACGAGCGGGAGCAGACGCTGAACCAGCTGCTGGTGGAGATGGACGGCTTTGCCGTCAATGAGGGCGTGGTGGTGCTGGCCGCCACCAACCGCGTGGATATCCTCGACCCCGCGCTGCTGCGTCCGGGCCGGTTCGACCGGCAGGTGTATGTGGGACTGCCCGACATCAAGGGGCGGCAGGATATCCTGAAGATCCATGCCCGCGGCAAGCCGCTGGCGGAGGATGTAGATCTGGGCCGCGTGGCCCGCAGCACTGCGGGCTTTACCGGCGCCGATCTGGAGAATCTGCTGAACGAGGCGGCGCTGCTGGCGGGGCGGCGGGATCAGAAGCTCATCACGGAGGACGTGATCCATGAGGCGGTCATCAAGGTCATCGCCGGTCCGGAAAAGCGCAGCCGCGTCATTCCGGAGCTGGAGCGGAAGCTCACGGCCTATCACGAGGCGGGGCACGCCGTGGTGATCCACGCCCTGCCCGATCACGATCCGGTGCATCAGATCACCATCGTGCCCCGAGGACAGGCAGGCGGCATGACCATCTTCCTGCCGGAGGAGGACCGGTCCTACCGGTCCAAGGCGTATATGACCCAGCAGATCGTATCGCTGCTGGGCGGCCGCGCCGCCGAGGAGATGACGCTGGGCGATATCTCCACCGGCGCCTCCAGCGATATCCAGCGGGCCACCGCCATCGCGCGCAAGATGGTGGGCACCTACGGAATGTCGGAGAGGCTGGGGAACGTGGCCTTCGACGCGGGGACCGACGAGGTGTTCATCGGCAAATCCATGGGGCACACCCGCCCCTACTCGGAGAAGACGGCGGCGGAGATGGACGAGGAGATCCGCGCCATCATCGACGGGGCCTATGCCCGCTGCAAGGAGATCCTGACGGCGTACCGGCCGCAGCTGGTGGCTGTGGCGGAGTATCTGCTGGTCCACGAGACCATGGACGCCGAGACGTTCGAGGGCTATTTCACCGGCAGCGATGCGCCGCCGGCGGAGACATAACAGACAAAAACAGGCCCTGCGGCAGCGCCGCAGGGCCTGTTTTTGTGCAGGCAGTGGGGAAGGCGCGGCAAAGAAGTGAAAAAAGAAGGAGGGAAGTTGTGCAAAATGACGAAACGTGTGTCCACGACAGAAGAACAAGTGTCGGGAGCGAAGGAAGCTACATGACGGCATCTGTACGCGGCAGGGGGACAAAACAAATGGAAAACCACGGAAATCTCTGGACTCTGCATGGAAAACGGCGCGATTTTTTCGGAGCAACTCACAGTTGTAATTACGGAGGAGTTCCGCTAAAATGTGACCATTCTATGGCAGACCCGTATGGGAGGGGCTGCCGGAGAAAGTTTAGGAGGAAAATGAAATGAAGAAGTTTTTTGCGATGCTTCTGGCGCTGGTCATGGCGCTGAGTCTGGTGGCCTGCGGCCAGCAGGCACAGGACGGCGATGGCAGCCAGCAGTCTGATAACGACGCTCCCGTGGCCTATGTGCTGGCGGAAAAGGGCGACACCTATTCTCTGGGTCTGGCCAGCAACTTCCAGACTGCCTTCGAGAAGCTGGGCGGCACTGTTGTGATGGAGACCTTCCCCACCAACACCACCAACTTCTCCGACTATCTGCAGAAGGCCATCGACAAGGGCGCTGACGTGATCTTCGCCCCCAACTCCATCACCGTGGCCTCCAGCCTGCTGCCTCAGGCCAACGATCTGGGCGTGGAGTGCCCCATCATGGCCGGCGACACCTGGGAGTCCTCCGTCATTCTGGACGGTATGGCCAACACCGGCCTGAATGTGTACTGCTCCACCTTCTTTGATGAGAGCGACTCCAGCTCCAGCGCCGCGGCCGACTTCGTCAACGGCTTCAAGGCGTGGCTGAACGCCAACCCCGATGCCCTCACCGATAACGGCGGCAACGACATCGTGGCGGCTGTGTCCGCGCTGGGCTTCGACGCCTACAACGTGGCGGTGGCAGCCATCCGTGCCGCTGCCGAGGCCAAGGGCGCCGATATGACCTCCGTGGACGTGGCGTCCGCGCTGTGGACCCTGACCTATGACAACGCCGTGACCGGCAAGATCCAGTTCAATGCCACCGGCGACGCCATCAAGAACTGCGCCTACATCAAGAAAGCTGCGGCGGACGGCTCCAAGTTCGAGTTCGTCAAGACCCAGGAGGTCGAGAACAGCGACGTGCAGGCCACCGGCTTTGACTACGGCGACGCTGCCGGCGTGAAGCTGGACACCGCCAACCACAAGATCGTCATCGGCGTATATGAGCCCCTGACCGGCAACAACGGCGGCGGCGGCAAGCAGGAAGTGCTGGGCATGAAGTACGCCAACTCTCTGGACAACAAGATCGACATCGCCGGTGAGGAGTACACCGTGGAGCTGTACGTCTCCGATAACGGCTCTCTGGAGGAGAACGCCGTGTCTGCGGCCTCTGCCATCGTGTCCTCCGGCGCCCTGATCTCTCTGGGCTCCTACGGCTCCGGCGTGTCCATCGCTGCGGCTGATACCTTCGCCGAGGCACAGATCCCCGCCATCGGCGTGTCCTGCACCAACGCGTCCGTCACCGACGGCCACGACTGGTACTTCCGCATCTGCTTCCTGGATCCGTTCCAGGGCTCCGTCATGGCCCAGTTCGCATGGGACATGGTGGCAGCTGCGTGACCATCCTGATTTAGCCCGCAGAAGTACGGTGGTCTGCACCACCGTACTTCTTTCGGCTTGAGAGGTGACTGACATGAATCTGACTCCCTATTTGATCCGAGGGCTGGCAACGGGCGGACAGTTCGCGCTGGTGGCCATCGGATACACCATGGTGTACGGCATCCTGAAGCTCATCAACTTCGCCCACGGCGACCTGTTCATGCTGTCGGGCATCATGATGATCTATTTGGCGGCCTCGTTCCCCACCATGCCCCTGTGGGTGACCATCCTGATCATGATTGCCCTGACGGTGTTTGTGGGCTTCGCCATCGAAAAATGCGCCTATTCCCCGCTACGCACCGCGCCGCGGATGTCCGTGATGATCTCCGCCATCGGCGTCAGCTATCTGCTGCAAAATCTGGTGTGCTATATCACGGGCGGCCTTGCCAAGCAGTTCCCCGACATCCCCCTTATCAGCCAGAGCGTAAAGATCCTCGGCGTGAAGGACAAGCTGGCGGTGTTTGTTTCCCCGCTGGTGGCGGTGGTGCTGATGGTGGCGCTGGTGCTCATCATCAACCACACCAAGTTCGGTATGTCCATGCGCGCCGTGTCCAAGGACTTCGAGACGGCACAGCTCATGGGCGTGAAGATCAACCGCGTCATCTCCATGACGTTCATCATCGGCTCGTTTCTGGCGGCGGTAGGCGCGCTGCTGTACTTTGCCAAGAACACCGGCATCAACCACATGGCCGGCTCCACCCCGGGCATCAAGGCGTTTATCGCCGCAGTGGTGGGCGGCATCGGCTCCGTGCCGGGCGCGGTGGTGGGCGCGCTCATCATCGGCGTGGTGGAGAGCCTTGCCAAGGCTTTCGGACTGGCGGACTTCAGCGACGTCATTTCCTTCGCGCTGCTGATCCTCATTCTGGTCATCAAGCCCACGGGCCTCTTCGGAGAGAAAACGACGGAGAAGGTGTGAGAGGATGAAAACGACATTCTGGGAGAAAAACAAGCGCACCGTCTGCAACCTGATCCTGGTGGCGGTGCTGGTGGCGCTGGTGGGCTGCGTGGATCGCTTCGCACCGGCCTCCTCCATGTGGTTCCCCGTGCTGCGTAAGGTGTGCACCTTTGCGCTGGCGGCGGTGGCCATGAACCTGCTCAACGGCTTTACCGGCCTGTTCTCGCTGGGTCAGGCGGGCTTTATGCTGCTGGGCGCCTACGCCTATGCCATCCTGACCATTCCCGTGGCACTGCGGGGCACCGTGTTCCGCAACTACGGCGACAGTCTGGTGCAGTTCCAGATGCCGCTGGTGGCCGCGCTGCTGGTGGCCGGCATGGTGGCCGCGTTCTTCGCGTTCCTCATCGGACTGCCGGTGCTGCGGCTCAAGAGCGACTATCTGGCCATCGCCACGCTGGGCTTCGCGGAGATCGTCCGCGGTCTGGTGCAGCTCAGCCAGTTCGGGCCGCTGACCAACGGGCCCGACCCGCTGAATAACTTTACCGCGCCGAAAAACGTGATGCCCTACGCCGCTATCGCAGGCGCGTGCATCCTGCTGATCGTGCTGCTGATCAACTCTACCTACGGGCGGGCGTTCAAGGCCATCCGCGACGACGAGATCGCCGCCGAGGCTATGGGCATCAATCTGGCGCGGCACAAGATGATCTCCTTCGTGGTCAGCTCCTTCTTCTGCGGCGTGGCCGGCGCCATGCTGGCCATGTGCAACACGTCCGTGTCCTCCGTGTCCTTTACCACCAGCATGACGTACCAGATCCTGCTGGTGGTGGTGGTGGGCGGCATCGGCTCCGTGTCCGGCTCCATCATTGCGGCGTTTATCTACTACGCCAGCAGCGAGTGGTGGCTCCGGTTTCTGGATCTGGAGACGTACACCGCGGCGGGCACCCGTATCCCCCTGCTGGGCTACGGCTTCCGCATGGTGGTGTTCTCCGTGCTGATCATGATCGTGGTGCTGTTCTTCCGCAAGGGCATCATGGGCACGCGGGAGGTATCCGTATATGATGACGCCAGAGCCGTGGGCCGCTTCTTCCGGCGGCTGTTGGGCGGCAAGGCGGCTGCGAAAGGCGGTGGGGCACAGTGAGCGAGACGAAAAATGTCCTGCGCGTGGAGAACGTGACCATGCAGTTCGGCGGCGTGGTGGCCGTGGACGATCTGAGCATGGAGGTCAACGAGGGTGAGATCGTGGCGCTGATCGGCCCCAACGGCGCCGGCAAGACCACGGCGTTCAACGTCATCACCGGCGTGTACGCGCCCACCAACGGGCGGGTGCTGTTCAACGGAGAAAAGGTGGTGGAGAATCACCCCCGGGGAAAGATGCGCCGCCAGTATAAGGGCAAGCATCCCACCGAGTACAGGGCCGTGCTGGAGCCCACGCCCGACAAGCTGACGAAGCGGGGCATGGCCCGCACGTTCCAGAATATCCGGCTGTGGAAGTCCATGACCGTGTTCGACAATGTGCTGATCGCCAAGCATCTGCGGCGCAGCAGCAACCTGTTCACCGCCACGTTCCACCTCAACAAACGGGAGGAGGCGCGGCAGCGTGCGGAGGTGCTGGAGCTGCTGCGGGTCGTGGGGCTGGAGGACGTGAGGAACGAGCTGGCCACCAGCCTGCCCTACGGCAAGCAGCGGCGGCTGGAGATCGCCCGCGCGCTGGCCACGGATCCGAAGCTGCTGCTGCTGGACGAGCCGGCGGCCGGTATGAACCCGCAGGAGACGCAGGAGCTGGCGGCGTTCATCCGCGAGATCCGCGAGAAGTTCCACAAGACGGTGCTGCTCATCGAGCACCACATGGATCTGGTCATGGACATCGCAGACCGCATCTATGTGCTGGATTTCGGCGAGCTCATCGCACAGGGCACGCCGGCGGAAATACAAAACAACGAGCGCGTCATCGACGCATATCTGGGGGTGGCAGACGATGCTGAGGATTAAGGATCTCCGCGTTTCCTACGGCGGCATCCGTGCGCTGCGGGGCATCGATCTGGAGGTGCCGGACGGCAAGATCGTGACGCTCATCGGCGCCAACGGCGCAGGCAAGTCCACCACGCTGCGGACCATCTCCGGCCTTGTCAAGGCCGAGAGCGGCTCCATCACCTACGACGACAGGGAGCTGCTGGGGCTGCCCATCAACAAGGTTCTGGAGCTGGGCATCGCCCAGTCGCCGGAGGGGCGGCGAGTGTTCCCCAACCTGACGGTGCTGGAGAATCTGAAGATCGGCGCGTACCTGCGTAAGGACAAGGATGGCATCGAGAAGGACATCAAGTGGGTCTACGAGCTGTTTCCCCGTCTGGAGGAGCGGCACTGGCAGCAGGCGGGCACCCTGTCCGGCGGCGAGCAGCAGATGCTGGCCGTGGGGCGGGCGCTGATGAGCCGGCCCAAGCTGCTGATGATGGATGAGCCGTCGCTGGGTCTGGCGCCGCTGGTGGTGCAGGGCATCTTCGACATCATCCGCACCGTCAACCGGCAGGGCGTGACAGTGCTGCTGGTAGAGCAGAACGCCAACATGGCGCTGAAGATCGCGGACTACGCCTACGTGCTGGAGACGGGCTGCATCACCAAGTCCGGCACCGGTGCGGAGCTGCTGGCAGACGAGTCCATCAAGGAAGCATATCTGGGCAAGAAAAAGAAGTAAAAAAAACATCCTGCGGCGTGAGCCGCAGGATGTTTTTTTTACTTCTTGAGGATGGCGTCCACCACGCCGTCCAGCCAGTGGCCCTGGAAGGACTCGATGGCGCCCTCGTCTGCCAGTCTGGCAAGCTGGGGGTCGATGGGCATTTTGGCCAGCAGGGGCAGACCGTACTCTTTGGCGGCCTCCTCCGTCTTGCCCTCACCGAAGAGATAGATCTTCTTGCCGCAGTCGGGACAGGCCACATAGCTCATGTTTTCCACCAGACCGACGATGGGGATGTGCATCATCTGAGCCATCTTCACGGCCTTCTGCACCACCATGGACACCAGCTCCTGCGGGGAGGCCACGATGATAACGCCGTCCACCGGCAGGGTCTGGAACACGTTGAGGGCCACGTCGCCGGTGCCGGGGGGCATATCCACGAACATATAATCCACATCGTTCCAGAGCACGTCGCCCCAGAACTGCTGGACCACGCCGCCGATCACGGGGCCGCGCCAGATGACGGGGTCCGTCTCGTGCTCCAGCAGCAGGTTCACGGACATGAGCTGGATGCCGGTGGCGGTGGTGACGGGTACGATGGCGTCGCCCTCGGCCATGGCGCGGCCGTGGATGCCGAAGGCCTTGGGGATGGAGGGGCCGGTGATATCCGCGTCCAGCACGGCGACGTTGTAGCCCTCGCGGCGGACAGCCACCGCCAGCTGGCTGGTGACCATGGACTTGCCGACGCCGCCCTTGCCGGACACAACGCCGTAGACCTTGCCCACGCGGCAGCCGTCGCGCAGAGGCTTGATCTGGAAGGGGCTTTCGTTCTTGCGGTCCGCGCAGCTTTCGCCGCAGGTGCTGCAATCGTGGGTGCAATCGCTCATAACAGGTTCTCCTTTTTGTTGTTGTCACAGGTCGTCCCCAGCGGGGGAAGTTCCGTATATGGTATAACACGTTCCGGCCCGTTTTGCAAGGTCACAGGGAGAGGATGCTGACGTTTTCCCGACCTTGCAGGTAGGCCCGTTCCCGCGTCTGGCAGGTAAACAGCAGGATCTGGCGGTTTTCGCTCTCGGAGAGCAGGTAGTCCAGTGCGGCGCGGAGGCGGTCATCATCGAAGGTCACCAGCGCGTCGTCCAGAACGAGGGGCACGCGCTTTTCCGCTGGCAGCACCATATCGCAGATGGCCAGACGCACCGCCAGATACAGCTGGTCGGCGGCACCCTGGCTGAGAAGCTGGATGCTGCGGCTCATGGGGTCGCCGGCAGGCTCGGCGGACAGGGACAGGTCCCGACTCAGCAGCACCTTGTCGTAGCGGCCGCCGGTGAGGGCGGAGAAGATCTCCGCCGTCCGCGCGCCCAGCGCCGGAGAGAAGCGGTTTTGCAGGACGGTGTTGGCCTGCTCCAGCGCCGTCATGGCCAGTGAGATGGCGTCATACTCCTGCTGGAGACGGGCCAGCTCTTCCTCCTTCTGGGCCAGCTGGGCGGCCAGATCGCTGGTGCTGTCCAGCGCGCGGATGCGGCCTGTCAGCGTGTCGAAGCGGCTGCGGGCGGCGGCAAGCGCCTCCTGCGCCTGGGCCAGCGCGGCGTCGCTGACCTCCGGCACATCGCCGGTGACGGCGGGCGCGGCGGGACGGGTCAGATCCTCCTCCGTCAGCTGGCCCCGCAGGGCGTCACGGTACAGGGCGGCTTCCCGCGCCTGCTGGCGGGCGGCGGCCCATGCGGCCCGCCGGCTGCGGGCCTGCGTCAGTGCGTCCTGCACGGCGGGGAGATCCGCGGCGGCGGGGGCAAAGCCCCGCACCTGTGTCAGCAGGGCCAAGAGGCGGCTGCGGCAGCGTGCTTCGCTGTCGGACAACAATGCGGCGGCCCGCTGAGCGTCCGACGCCGTCTGGGCGGCGCGGTCACGGAGGGGGAGGTAGGCGGCGGTCTGTTCCGCCAGCGCGGCGCGCTGGGTCTCTGCAAAGCGCTGGTTTTCGCGGATGGCGCGGCGGCGCAGGAAAACGGAAACAACGGTCAGGGCAGCGCCCAACAGGGCCATGCCCAGAAAGATCCAGCGCTGGGGCGATGCGGCGCGGAAAAGCACCGCCAGCACGGCGCAGATCACCAGTAGGATCGCGTCCGCGGCGGTCAGCAGCCAGGACGGAGCCTTGGCGGGGACGATGGCGGCGGCGCGGCGATCCAGCGCCGGCGGGTCGTCGGGGTAGAGGGGGTGGGCCTCCCACGCGGCGCGGGCGTCCTCGGCGGCGCGGCGGGCATCCTCGGCGGTGCGGCGCTGCTGCGGCAGGGCGGCCATCTCGTCCGCCAGTGCGGCGCACTGTCCCTCCAGCAGAGCCAGCGCGGCGTCATCGGGCAGGGCGGCGGCCTCGTCAGTCAGCGCATCGGCGCGGCGCTGGGCGTCTTCCGCCGCATCTGCCGCGCGGCGGTAGGCGTTGATGCGCTCCTGCTGCCGCTGGGCCTGCTGCTGCGCGGCCTGCCGTTGCAGGGCGGCGGTGCGCTGCTCCAGCGCGATCACCTCCTCCTGGGCCTGACGGGCCTGCCGTTGCAGGGCGTCCAGCTCCAGCATAGACTGGCGCAGCCCGCTGATATCCCGCTCCAGCATGGGGATCTGACCGGTGGTGCGGTTGCTGCGGCGACGGTTCAGCTGCCGCTTCAGGCGGTCATAGGACTCGCTGAAGGAGGCGTCCTCCTCGCCGGTGGTGATGAGGGCGGCGATGCGGCGCTCCAGCTCGGCGCTCTGCTCCACGGCCAGCGCGTTCTGGCCGATGAAGGCGCTGCGCTCGAAGACGTCCCGGGGTACCCCCAGCAGCTGCTCACCGGCGTTTTGGGCGGTGATGCCCTCCACAGGAGTGGCGGTGCCGGTATAGGTACAGGAAAAGTCGCCCATGGGCGATGCGGCGCGGCGGGTGTCGCGCCGCAGAGTGCAGGCGCGGCCATCGGCCAGAATCTCCATGCGGCCCTGCATGGCGGCGCCGCTCCAGGGAGCGTAGCGATTCTTGTCCGCCAGCGGCCCGCGGTCCCGCGAGGGAAGCCCGTACAGCATGGCGCGCAGAAAGCTGGTCCATGTGGATTTGCCGGACTCGTTTGGGGCGCAGATGAGGTTCAGACCGGCGTGCAGGTGCAGCTCCTTCTGCTCCAGCCGGCCATAGGTGGCGTTCATGTGGAGAATTTCCAAGACGCGGCCCTCCTTTTCAGGGTGTGACATACTATATAAATTATAACACGAGGGGCAAAAAATGTCATCCGAAAGCAGATCAGAAAAAACTTGAAAAAGACCAAAAAAAGTGTTGACAAAAAGAGGCAGGCGTAGTAAACTATCAAATGTTCCGCGTGGGACGTGTACCTTGTAAATTAAACAACGAACGAAACGAAAAGCACCAGACGGGAGCGCGAGAGAGCTTGTGAAAACGGGCTTTGGAGCGCAACTGAAAAGCTTGGGGAAGCGGGGTTAAGTCAATTACCCGCGGAACTAAGGATAAAAAGTTTGAAGCTATGACAAATAGCTCTGTAAAGATTAGCTCGGCGGAAACGTCGTGTTGATACAATT
>CAKTOK010000031.1 GCA_934589835.1 uncultured Oscillospiraceae bacterium
CAACTTCTTCTATAAAAACAATAAATCCGAACCCATGACCAATCGGTACAAGGTTCGGATTATATTGTTTTGGTGGAGCTGAGGGGAGTCGAACCCCTGTCCGAAAGCGCTTCAACAGGACTTTCTCCGGGCGCAGTCAGGTTTCAGGCATTCCCTCTGTGCAAAGACACCGGACAGACTTTGCAGTTCAGTAGAGTCATGATGCGTGGGCGGGGCAACTCTTACCCGCCTCACGGACGCCACCTTAACGACGCCTTCCCCGGCCGGTGGCCGTTCCGGTTCAGACGGTCACTGCTTAAGCAGCGACGGCAACAGTGTTAGTGTTGTCAGTTAAATTTAGTTTGCCCGTTTTATGGCGGTCAGGCGCCGCCGCCCGCTTATCCAGCCTCCACACCCCCGTCGAAACCGGTGCAGCCCCGTATGGGGCGGCGGGGAGGGGATGCTCCCCGCCGGTGCAAATGCTGATGGAATAAAAAACGATAAAATATTGGGATAAAGTGCTGCTTTTCGCGAAAAAGATGAACTTTACCGGCGGAACGGATCGGGCAGCTTTTCCGGCTCGGGATACGTCTCGCCGTGGGTGTCTACCGTGATTTTCGCGATGATCTGGTCCTTTTTGGGCTTGTTGGTCATCATGTTGCGGGGCTGGTTGGCGATGCGGTCCACCACGTCCATGCCGTCCATGACGCAGCCGAAGGCGGCGTACTGGCCGTCCAGATGCGGGGCATCCTTGTGCATGATGAAGAACTGACTGCCGGCGGAGTCCATAGCCTGCGCGCGGGCCATGCTGAGAACGCCGCGGGTATGGCGCAGGTCGTTGGAAACGCCGTTGGCGGCGAACTCGCCCTTGATGCAGTAGCCGGGGCCGCCCATGCCGGTGCCGTCGGGGCAGCCGCCCTGGATCATGAAGCCGGGGATGACGCGATGGAAGATCAGGCCGTCATAAAAACCGGCGTTGGCCAGAGAAATGAAGTTGTACACGCTCTGGGGTGCGATGTCGGGATACAGCTCGCAGGTGATGACGCCGCCGTCCTGCATCTCGATGGTGACGATGGGGTTGGTTGCCATAACAGGTCCCTCTTTTCTATAAATGGTAAAGTAGTGTCAGCCGCGGTTCTTCTCCCGCATGGCGCGGTCCATTTCCCGCTTGGCGTCGCGCTTGGCCACGGCGTCACGCTTATCGTAGGTCTTCTTGCCCTTGCACAGGCCCAGCTCCACCTTGACGCGGGAGTTCTTGAAGTAGACGGACAGGGGGATCAGGGCGTAGCCGTCCTGCTTTTGCAGGCCGTGGAGCTTCCGGATCTCGCGCTTGTGCATGAGCAGGCGCTTGGGCCGATCCGGATCGCGGTTGAAGATGCTGCCCTGCTCGTAAGGGGAGATGTGCAGGCTGTACGCGTAGATCTCGCCGTCCTTGGCCACGCAGAAGGAATCCTTCAGGTTCAGGGCGCCGGCGCGGATGGATTTGACCTCCGTGCCGAACAGCTCAATGCCGGCCTCGTAGCGGTCCTCCACAAAATAGTCGTGGTACGCCTTGCGATTCTGAGCGGCGAGCTTGATGCCGGACTTATCCATGGGGGACCTCCTTTCCCAGTGTGGTTGGTAGTATAGCACATTTTGCGGCGGGACGCAAGAGGGGAAGCGGCGGCGGAGGGGGGTGGCTTTTTGGCGGGCGATGTGGTATACTGCGGAAAAACGGCGAGAGGAGCGTGCAGCATGGATCTGACGGAAAAAACCATCGGGAGCCGCGAGGTATTTCGGGGGCGCATCATTCGGGTGCGGCAGGACACGGTGCGCCTGCCCGATGGGCGGGAGGCCCAGCGGGAGGTGGTGGAGCACCCGGGCGGCGTGGGCATTCTGGCCATCGACGGGGAGGACCGCGTGCTGCTGGTGCGGCAGTACCGCTATGCCCTTGGACGGGTGCTGACGGAGATACCGGCGGGCAAGCGGGAACCGGGGGAGGAGCCGTTCCTCACCGCCCAGCGGGAGCTGCAGGAGGAGGTGGGCGCCACGGCGGGGAAGTGGACCGAGCTGGGGACGCTCATCGCATCCCCCGGGTGCTACGGCGAGACGCTGTATCTCTATATGGCGGAGGACCTGCGCTTCGGCGAGACGCACTTTGACGAGGACGAGTTTCTGGAGCCGCTGCGGCTGCCCCTTGACGAGGCGGTGCGCCAGTGTATGGACGGAACGCTGACAGATGCCAAGACGGTGGCGGCGGTGCTGAAGGGAAAAATTCTGCGGGAGCGGTGACGGAAAGGGCTTGTGTTTCGGCGGCGGATACGCTACACTGGAGGCAGGCGGGCTGTGCCGCCGCGGGAGGTAGAGAACATGTCGATGAATACGAAGAAGAACGCGGCCATCGTGCTGCTGGTGCTGGCCATGCTGCTGTGGGTGCTGCGGAAGCTCGGCGTGCTGTATGTGCCGGGGCTGAGTATGATCCTGCTGGCGCTGAGCATGGTGATCGTGGGCATTATGATGTTCCAGATCAAGCAGAAAAAGAGGGTGGCGGGGACGCTGATCGTGGCGTTCGGCCTGTTCTGCATCGTGGCGGCCATTATGGAGATCAAGGGGTACATGGCCGGCTGAAAAAGCATCCAAACGTAAAAAAAGAGACGGACGCAGACGCGTCCGTCTCTTTTTTTGCGCCGGGGGCGGAAAAATTTTGAAAGAGTTGGATGCAAAAGGGCAACTGCGGCCGGTCTGACGGGGAGAGGAGAAGGGGGGCGTGACCATGAGGAGCCATGGAGCAGAGCGAGGCGGCGCGGCGGACAGGACCGCCGCGGGAAAGGAGGAGAGAGGCATGGCGGAGCGCAGAAGGGCCTGCGGGCGGCGAGACGGCGCGCGGGCCGAGTGCGACCTGTGCGGCAGGGAGATCGGCTGGGACGAGGGCTACTACCGTGTCAGCGGCGAAAATGTGTGCCGCCGCTGTCTGGCGGATTTTGCCGCCCAGATCCTGGCGGTGTACGAGGTGAAGGGAGGCGAGGAGGCATAGGCAGGCAGAAGGATATCCCGTGGGCGGAGATGCGGGAGCGGTACGAGCTGGGCGGCATCAGCTTTCGGACATTGGCGAAGCAGTACGGCGTGACGGAGCGGGCCGTCAGCCAGCACGCACGGGACGAGGACTGGAGCGGGGGCCGCCGGTGGAGCCGGCAGAAGCGGATGGAGACGCGGACGTGTCTGGCCAACGTGGCGCGGCAGCTGAATCGCGCCACCGCCTCCGCCGCGGAGCGGATGGAGCTGGGGACGGCGGACGTCAAGGAGATCAAGGAGCTGGCAGGGCTTTTGCAGGCGCTGGTGGGACTGGAGAAGGCTATGGAGCCGCCGGAGAAGAAGCAAAGCAAGGCCGCCGCGGTGCGGGTGGTGCTGTCCGGCGAGGCGGAGGAGCTGAGCCAATGAGCGGCGAAGTCATGGTGCTGGGCACGCCCAATCCGCGGCAGCGGGAGTTTCTGGCGTGCCGGAAGAAGTACATCGCCTTCGGCGGCGCCCGGGGCGGCGGCAAGAGCTGGGCGGTGCGGTGCAAGGCGAAGCTGCTGGCTCTGCGGTACGGCGGGATCCGGCTGCTGCTGGTGCGGCGGAGCCTGCCGGAACTGGAGACCAACCATCTGGCGTTCCTGCGGGACGAGCTGGCCGGTGTGGCGGCGTATCGGGCGGGGGAGCACCGCTTCGTGTTTGACAACGGCAGCATTTTACAGTTCGGCTACTGCGGGTGCGACCGCGATCTGGACCGGTATCAGGGCGCGGAGTACGACGTGATCTTCCTGGACGAGGCCACGCAGCTGAAGGAGCCGTGGATGCGGCGCATCGCCGCCTGCGTCCGCGGCGTCAACGGCTTTCCCAAGCGCATTTACTATACCTGCAACCCAGGCGGGCCGGGGCACGGGTACATCAAGCGGCTGTTCATCGACAGGCGGTTCGAGGCGGGAGAGGCGCCGGAGGACTATGCGTTCATTCCGGCGCGGGTCACGGACAACACGGCGCTGCTGGCGCAGCAGCCGGACTATCTCAAGACGCTGGAGGCCCTGCCGCCCAAGCTGCGGCGGGCGTGGCTGGAGGGGAAATGGGACGAGCTGGCCGGTCAGGTGTTTCAGGAGTTCACCGACGACCCCGCCCACTATGAGGACAGGCGGTGGACCCATGTGATACGGCCCTTCGACGTGCCGCGGGAGTGGAACGTCTACCGCAGCTATGACTTCGGCTACGCCAAGCCCTTTTCCTGCGGCTGGTGGGCGGTGGACCACGACGGGTGCGCGTACCGCATCGCGGAGCTGTACGGCTGTACCGGCACGCCGGACGAGGGCGTGCTGTGGACGCCGGACCGGCAGTTTGCGGAGATCCGGCGCATCGAGGAGGAGCATCCGCTGCTGCGGGGACGGCAGATACAGGGCGTGGCGGACCCCGCCATCTGGGACGCCAGCCGCGGCGAGAGCATCTATGAGACGGCGCTGAAGTACCGCATCTACTTTGTGAAGGGGGACAACCGGCGCATCGCGGGGTGGATGCAGCTGCACTATCGAATGAGCTTCGACGGCGAGGGCTATCCCATGCTGTATGTGTTCGAGAATTGCAGGGCGTTTATCCGGACGGTGCCGCAGCTTTTGTACAGCGAGACGGCACCGGAGGATGTGGACACCGCGCAGGAAGACCATGTGGCCGACGAGAGCCGGTATTTCTGCATGACGCGGCCCATCGCGCCGGTGCGAACGGAGGCGAGGCAGATCGCCGACGACCCGCTGGACCTGCGGACGGGGCGGTTCGGCAGCTGGGGCGGCGTACAGAGAATTTGAGAAGGGGATGTACCGCCGCGTGCAACCATGCGGCCCGAGGCGGGGAGAGACAGAAACGAGGAAAGGGAGGTGCGGCATGGAACAGGAGGTCATGAAGCCGAGGATCGGCGCACAGGAGGTGCTCCGCGCGGCAGAGATCCTGCGTAAGTACCGGCGCGGCAAGGAGAATCTGGACAAGCGCATCATCGACAACGAGCAGTTCTGGAAGCTGCGTCACTGGGAGCAGATGGAGAAGGCAGGGGAGGGAGGCAATCCCGCCGATCCCCAGCCGGCCAGCGGGTGGCTGGTCAACTGCATCCTCTCCAAGCACGCCGACGCCATGGACAGCTATCCGGAGCCTACGGTGCTGCCCCGCGAGCCGGACGATCGGGAGGAGGCGGAGACGCTGACCCGCATCCTGCCGGTGATCCTGAAGAACAACCGGTTCAAGAAGGAGTACGCCAAGGCGTGGTGGAACAAGCTGAAGTCGGGCTGCGCCGTGTACGGCGTGTTCTGGGACAGCGGGAAGCTCCATGGGCTGGGGGATATCGACATCCGCAGCATGGATGTGCTGAACCTGTTCTGGGAGCCGGGGGTGCAGGATATCCAGGCATCGGAGCATTTCTTCTCCACGGAGCTGGCGCCCAACCACCGGCTGGTGCAGGCGTATCCGCAGCTGGAGGGGAAGCTGGGGCGGAGCGGCGCGGCGCAGGTCAGCCGGTATCTCTACGATGACAGGGTGGACACCTCCGATCAGTCGCTGGTGGTGGACTGGTACTACCACACGGAGCAGGACGGGCACAGGCTGCTGCAATACTGCAAGTTCGTGGGGGATACGGTGCTGTACGCCACGGAGAACGATCCGCAGTACGCAGGGCGTGGCTGGTACGACCACGGGCAGTATCCCTTTGTGTTCGACGTGCTGTTTCCCGAGGAGGGGACGCCCTGTGGCTACGGCTACGTGGATCTGTGCAAGTCGGCGCAGAAGCAGATCGACCTGATGAATCAGGCCATCCTGAAAAACACGCTGGCGGCCGCCACGCCCCGCTTTTTCATCCGGTCCGACGGGGCGGTGAACGAGGAGGAGTACGCCGACTGGACGCGGCCCTTCGTCCACACCAACGGCAATCTGGGGGCGGACTCCATCGCGCCCATCCGCGTGCCGGCGCTGGACAGCGTGTATGTGGCGGTGCTGCAGAACAAGATCACGGAGATGAAGGAGACGGCGGGCAACCGCGACGTCATGGGCGGCGGTACCGCCGGCGGCGTTACGGCGGCCACAGCCATCGCGGCCTTGCAGGAGGCGGGCGGCAAGCTGTCCCGCAACATGATCGACGATGGGTACGAGGCATTCTCGCAGGTGCTGACGCTGTGCATTGAGCTGGTGCGGCAGTTTTACAGCGTGCCCCGTCAGTTCCGGCTGCTGGGACGCGGCGCGGAGAAGGAGTTCCGGATGTTCGACAACGGCGGGATGCAGCCCCGCAGCATGGAGATGGGCGGCTACCGCGTGCCGGAATTCGATCTGGAGATCGCGGCGCAGGATGAGACGCCCTACAAGACCATGGAGTACAACCAGCTGGCCTTGCAGCTGTTCCAGATGGGGTTCTTCCGGGCGGATATGGCCGAGCAGGCCCTGCGGTGTCTGGATCTGATGGAGTTCAAGAACAAGGACCAGCTGGCGGCGGTGATCCGGCAGGGACAGCAGCGGTCCCGTCAGGTGGAGTGGCTACAGCAGCAGCTGATGCAGGCCGCGCGGCTGCTGGACGCCGGTCAGGGCACCCATCTGGCGGAGGCGCTGGCGCAGGAGATGGCCGCCGATACCGGCGGCGTGGGGCTGGACATCAGTGCCCTGCGGACCCCGGGCGGCGGTGGCGGCGGACAGAGCGCCGTGCAGCGCCAGCGGCAGCGGTCACAGGAGGCGGTGAGGCCCCGATGATCCGCGCGGCATTTGACGGGCCGTGCATGACGGTATATGGCCATGCGGGGTACGCCGCCTACGGACAGGACATCGTGTGCGCCGCCGTATCGGCGCTGGTATATGCGCTGGCAGGCAGTCTGGAGGAGACGGGGCAGGCGCGGCGCGTGGCCATCCGCCGGGGGTTCGCGCAGGTGGAGGGCAGCGGCGACTGCACCGCCGCCTTTGCGCTGGTGCGGTGCGGCATGAGGCAGCTGGCGCGGCAGTATCCCGGGTGCGTACAGGTGACAGGGTCGTGACCTACCACGGGAAGGAGAGGCTATGAAGCAGCTTTGGAGGGACTGGCAGGCGTTTGCGGAGGAGCAGGCGGACGGAGCCGGTGCGGAAACGGGCGGAGAAGCAGGCGGACAGGAGGCTCCCGACGCCGGGGAGCAGGAGGCATTTGCCCAGCTGATCCGCGGAAGGTACAAGACCCAGTTCGACCAGCGGGTGCAGAAGATCCTGGACGGGCGGCTGCGGGGCTTGCGGCAGGAGAACGCCCAGCTGCGCCGGCAGGTGCAGGAGCGGCGGGAGGCGCAGGCCGGCGCGCTGCTGCGCTTGCAGGCGGAGGAGGAACGCATCCGGCAGACGTATCCGGCGTTTGACTGGCGCAGGGAGCTGGCCGTTCCCGCCTTCGGGCGGCTGGTAACGGCGGGGGTGGACGGACAGACCGCCTACGAGATCGTGCACCGGCAGGAGCTGCTGAAGGCGGCCATGGGCTATGCGGCGGCGCAGACCCGCAGCCAGATGGCCCGCGCCATCGCCTCCGGCGGCAGCCGTGTGGCGGAGAATCGGGGCGGCAGCCGGTCCGTGACACGCAGCGACCCGCGGAGCCTGTCCAGTCAGGAGCTGGCGGCCATCCGCAAACGGGTACAGGACGGGGAGAAGATTCGGTTCTGAAATAACAGGAGGGAAAAGCATGAGCGAGAGAAACATGGAATTGCAGCTCTTCGCCGGTGAGATGAACACCCAGACCACCGGCGGTCTCAGCGCGGAGATGAAGACCTACTACGGGATGGAGCTGCTGGAGAATGCCAGGCCCCAGCTGGTACACAACCAGTTTGCGGCCACCAAGGGGCTGCCTGTGGGCGGCGGTAAGACCGTGGAATGGCGCAAGTTCGGCGCGTTTGACAAGGCGCTGACGCCGCTGACTGAGGGCGTGACTCCCGACGGCAGCGGTATCTCCGTGAGCTATATCACCAAGGAGCTGGCACAGTACGGCGACTACACCACCGTGTCCGATATGCTGGATCTGACGGCTATCGACGACGTGGTGCTGGAGATCACCGACCGGCACGGCGCCAACATGGGCCTGACGCTGGACACCGTGACCCGCAATGAGATCCAGCAGGGCAGGCAGGTCATCTATGCGCCCCGTCAGGAGAGCGACGGCAAGAAGACCGAGGTGGTGAGCCGCTACGCGCTGGACGGCAGCTGCAAGATCACCAGCGAGCTGGTGGCCAAGGCGGCCACCCAGCTGAAGAAGATGAACGCCCCCACCTTTGAGGGCAAGTATGTGTGCATCCTCCACCCCAGCGTGGCCTTCGACCTGCGGCAGGATGAGGCATGGATCGCCGCCCACCAGTACGCCGCCGCCACGGAGCTGTTCTCCGGCGAGATCGGCGAGCTTCACGGCGTGCGCTTCGTGGAGACCACGGAGGCCAAGATCTACCGCGGCGGGGATCTGGCGTCCGACAGCCGTACCCTCACGGTGAACGGCGCGGTCACGGCCAACGCCGAGGTGAGCTTCACCGGCGGCACGGTGGCAGTCAACGCGCTGGCGGGCCGCTATGTGCTGCTGGGCGGCAAGCGGGTGAAGGTGGCGAGCAACACCGCCGCCAAGCTGGTGCTGGAGGAGGCGGTGACCGTCTCCGACAAGGCGGTGATCTATCCCGGCGAGGGCGGCAAGGACGGCTGTGCCGTGTACGGCTGCCTGTTTCTGGGCAAGGGCGCTTACGGCGTGGTGGACCTGAGCGAGGGCACGGAGGTCATCGTCAAGCCCCGCGGCTCCTCCGGCACCGCCGACCCGCTGGACCAGCGCTCCAGCGTGGGCTGGAAGGGCGTTCACGCCGCCGCCATCCTGTACGACGAGTACATGGTGCGCGTGGAGTGCGGCTCCAGCTATTCCGGCGAGGACAAGGCCAACTGACACGGCGCGGGAGGGGTCATAGGCCCCTCCCGCCCCAGCAGGGACGATGCGAAAGGAGAAGGGCGTTATGAAAGAGAATATGGTGACCATCTTCCTGCCCCGCGGCAGAAAGAACGAGGAGAACTTCGTGATCGTGTCCGTCAACGGACGGAGCTGGAAGATCATGAAGGGCGTGCAGGTACAGGTGCCCGACTATGTGGCGGAGGTGCTGGAGAACAGCCGCATGATGGCGGAGACGGCCCGCCGCTATGTGGACGAGCGCGCCAACTGAGGTGGCGGGCATGGACAGGCGGACGGCAGGGGAGCTGCTGGGCAGGGTGGACGCCCTGCTGCCCAACCAGTACAGCAGAGCGGAGAAGATGCAGTGGCTGGCACAGGCGGAGGGCTTCGTGCTGCGGGAGGTGAAGCAGGAGACGGGGGCGCTGCCGCAGCTGACGGAGGCGTCCGTGCTGACGGCGGAGCCGCCCTACGACGAGCTGTACCGCCATTATGTGGAGGCGCAGATCCACTACGCCAACGGGGAGACGGTGCGGTACAACAACGCGGCGGCCCAGTGGAACAACGCCTTGCTGGCCTATCAGGATTATTGCTGCCGCAGCGCGTTTCCCCGCCGCGCCGCGGCGGCGCTGCACCTGTTTTGAGGGAGGTGAGGGGATGTACTTTCCCAAGCTGACGGCGGCGGCACAGCAGCGGGTGACGGTGGATCGCTTTCTGGGGCTGGACCGTCGGGCGGGCAGCCCCATGGGCAGCTTTCAGGAGACGGAGAATCTGTGGGCCGGCGGGTATCCGGCGCTGGAGACACGGCCGGCGCGTGGGACCGTGGCCGTGCTGAAAAAGCCTCATGGCCTGACGGGACGCGACGCGCTGGTATGGGCGGACGGCACGGACCTGTATGTGGGCGGCGAGAAGACGGCGCTGACGCTGGAGGACGGCGACAAGCAGCTGGTGAACATGGGCGCGTACCTGCTGATCTGGCCGGACAAGAAGTATATCAACACCCAGGACCTGTCGGACTATGGCAGTCTGGAGCAGCAGAACGTCACGTCCGGCGATGTGACGGCGGCTCTGTGCAGGAACGGCGAGGAGCTGGAGGGGTACACGGCCGGTGAGGAGGCCCCCGCGTCGCCGGTGAACGGCGGACTGTGGCTGGATCTGTCCGGCGAGGAGCCGGTGCTGCTGCGGTACGACGGCGGCGAGTGGCAGGAGCTGAGCGGCGTGTGTACCCGCCTGACGGCGGCAGGCATCGGAGCGGGACTGGCTGCCGGCGACGGTGTGACGGTGGCGGGCTGGGAGGACGGCTCGCTGGACGGACTCCATGTTTTGCAGGGGGCGGAGGACGATGCCATTCTGCTGCCGGCGCTGTGCCGGATGGCGGTGATGCAGCAGGCGGCAGTGACGGTGACGAGGGCCGTGCCGGATATGGACTTCGTGGTGGAGCAGGGAAACCGGCTGTGGGGCTGCAAGTACGGCGCGGTGGAAGGCCGGCCGGTGAATGAGATCTACGCCAGCAAGCTGGGGGACTTCCGGAACTGGAACAGCTTTGCGGGACTGAGTACTGACAGCTATGCCGCATCCCGCGGGTCTGACGGCGCGTTTACCGGCGCGGCGGCGTGTCTGGGCGGCGTGCTCTTTTTCAAGGAGGACTGTCTGGAGCGGGTGTATCCCAGCGCGTCCGGCGCCCATCAGATCGTGACGGTGCGGTGCCCGGGCGTGAAGAAGGGGTGCCATGGCAGCGCAGCGGTGGTGAACGGGACGCTGTTCTATCTGGGCAGCGGCGGCGTGTACGCCTTTGACGGCAGTATGCCGACGTGCGTGTCGCTGCCGCTGGGGCGCGGGACCTATGAGGATGCGGCGGCGGCCGGATGGAACGGACAGTACTGGCTGGCGGCGCGGGACGGCGGAGGAGAGCGGCAGCTGCTGGTGTACGATACGGCCCACGGGCTGTGGCACCGGCAGGACGACGCGGAGGTCATGGCCTTTGCCGCCCACGGCGGCGGGCTGTACGGCCTGTGCCGCGACGGCAGGCTGCTGGACCTGACCGGCGGCAGCGGTACGGGGGAGACGATGGTGCGGTGGATGGCAGAGACGGGCGAGCTGGGCCTGTCGGCACCGGAGAACAAGTATCTGGCGCGGCTGGAGCTGCGGGTGCAGCCGGAGGAGCGGGCGCGGCTGGAGGCCTTCGTCAGCTATGACGGCGGACGCCGGTGGGAGCTGCTGGGGGAGGTCATCGGCGGAGACGGCCAGACCCGCGGCTATCTGCTGCATCTGCGGCCCCGCCGATGCCGCCAGCTGCGGCTGCGGCTGAAGGGCACGGGGCGGTGCCGTGTGTTCAGCCTGTCGGCGGTATATGAGAAGGGAAGTGACGGCCCGTGAGCACATTGCCGATGCCCGCCTGTCCGGCGGGGAGCGTCCAGCAGCAGGTGATGCAGCAGTATTCCTATCTGTTCCAGATGGCGCAGCAGCTGAATCTGGCGCTGGAGCAGCTGGAGCAGAGAGAACACGGGACCGGCGATGCCGCGCAGGCGGAGCAGCGCTACCGAAAGCTGCGGCGGTCCATTGCCGCGGCGGCAGAGCGGAGCAGTCAGGCGCTGACAGCGCTGCTGGCGGGGGAGTATGTGGCCGCCGCCGATTTTGGCCAATGCGCGGAGGCGCTGTGTGCGGAAGCGGAGGCATCGCCGCAGGAGGCGGATGTGACGCCGCTGCGGCAGCGGATCGCGGCGCTGGAGCGGGCGGTGTTCGCCGCGGGCGGGCAGGATGCGGCGGCGATGGCCTGTTTGCAGGTGACAGAGCTGGCGGCGGACAGCGCGGCGGTGGGCCCGTGGAGCATACAGCCCTCCTGCAACGGCTTGGCGATTCGGTGGATCGGAGGGCAGACATGACGGAAAAGTCGGTGTTTCAGCTGACGGTGCGGGACGCCGCCATCGGCGGCGTGGGCGTCATGCAGGTGACGGGGCCTGTGGGGGCCTATCGCTTCCGGTTCCGGTATGTGTTCGGTACGGCGTCCGGTGTGCTGGATGAGACGGCGGTCAGCGAGGTGTGCCGCAGCGCGGAGCGGGCGGTATACCGGTGGAGCGTGCCCGATGCGCTGGCGGCGCAGCTGCCAGAAGCGGTACGGGGCATGGGGACCATGACGGCGGAGGCCTGCGACGGCGAGACGTGCGTGGGCAGCGGGCAGGCGGCATTTGCCGTCTATGTGCCCGCGTCCGTGAAGCCCACGGCCGCGCTGGAGACGGCGGTGGTCAGCGACATACCGGCCGTGCAGGCGTGGGGGCTGTGCGTACAGGGGCTGAGTCGTGTGCAGTACAGCGTGACGGCGGCGGGAGCCGACGGCGCGGCGGTACGGGCGTGCCGGTTTTCCTTTGGGGGGCAGGAGAAAACGGGGCTGTCCGGCGTAACGGACACCATCGCGGCAGCCGGTATGATGACGCCGGAGGCAGTGGTGACGGACAGCCGGGGCCGCAGCGTCACCGTGGCCGGCGATGCGGTGGAGGTCTATGCCTACCATCCGCCGGTGATCCTGTCCGGCAGTGCGGTAAGGTGCGATGCGGACGGTGCGGAGGCGGACGGCGGCGGATACCTGAAGGTGTGCTGCCACGCGGTCTGCGCCGATGTGGCGGGGCACAACACCGTGGCGGTACGGGCGCGGTGGCGGGCCGCAGGCGGCGCATGGAGCGCCGGTACGGTGCTGACGGACGGGCAGGAGACGGTGCTGCCAGGCGGCTTTGCCGCAGATACGGCCTATGAGGCAGAGCTGTCCGCTGTGGACGCGGCAGGCGGTGTACAGACGGTGCGGTATCTGCTGCCGGCGGCGGGTGTGACGCTGCATCTGCGCGGCGGCGGAAAGGGCGCGGCCTTCGGCAAGTACAGTGAGAAAGAGGCGCTGGAGTGCGCGTGGCCGGCGGTGTTCTACGGCGGCGCGGCGGTATCCGGCGGGCTGACGCTGGACGGAAAGCCGCTGGCAGACGCGCTGTGGCCGGTGGGCTGCGTGCGGTTCACGGGGGACGGGCAGCCGCCCCAGCCGTCGCCGGAGGGGGCGGTATGGGAGAGCGTGGACTGCGGGATCACGGGTATCTGCGCCTGGCGCAGGACCACATGAGAGGAGAGGACCTATGGCATCGACATATAAAATGGTGAGCTACGGCTCTCGGGGCGACGAGGTACGGCGCTTGCAGAGCGAGCTGAACAAGCACGGCTATCAGCTGGACGAGGACGGCGTTTTCGGCGCGAAGACCAAGGCCGCCGTGCGGGACTATCAGAAGAAGAACAGCCTGAAACGGGACGGCATTGCCGGAGACGAGACGTGGGGCAGTCTGACGGCCTCGTCCGCCGCGGAGGAGCAGGCACCCACCGTATCGGCGGCGCCGTCCGATAAAACGGCGGCAGGGCTGGACCGGCTGGAGCAGGGCTATACGCCCTCGGCGGACGTGTCGGCGGCGTTGGCGTACCGCGACAGTGTGGCGGCGCTGCGGCCCGACGACTATGCCTCCGACTATGCCCGACAGCTGGCGGCGCTGTATGATGAGATCACGGGACGGCAGCCCTTCTCCTACGATCCGGAGGAGGACGCGGCCTTTGACCGGTATGCCGGTATGTACCGGCAGAAGGGCCGCGCGGCCATGGAGGATACGCTGGGGCAGGCGGCGGCTCTCACCGGCGGGTACGGCTCCAGCTATGCCGAAAACGCCGGTCAGCAGGCGTATGACCGCTATATGCAGGAGCTGCTGGCGATGCTGCCCACCTTTCAGGAGCAGGCGCAGAAGGCCTACGACAAGGAGGGACAGGCCTTGCAGGACCGATATGACCTGCTGGAGCAGCAGGAGAAGACGGCGTATGGCCGCTGGCAGGACGATCTGTCCGGCTGGGAGAAGCAGCTGACGCAGGCACAGGCGCAGTACGACGCCGCCAGCCAGCAGGATCGGAGACTGTATGAGACGATGCTGGCCCACTATCGCAGCATGGCCCAGCAGGAGCAGAAGCTGGCGGCGGCCGGTTCGGATGTGGAGCGGGGCGCGGCGGCGAGCGGCGGCGAGTCCCTCAGCTCCACGGCGGCGGACAGCCTCTATCGCGCCATGGGGAACTATCTGAAGAAGGGAAACACCCAGGCGGCAGCCGCGCTGCTGGAGCAGTACCGGCAGCGGATGACCCCCGCGCAGCGCAAGAGCTTTGCGAGGCTGCTTGACAGCTACGGTCAGACGGCGGCCCTGTAGCGGCGGGGAAAAAGTGTTGCATTCGCTGGAGAGGTATGGTAACATAGGCTGGGCGCAAGGATGCGGGACGGCGGGAGCGCGCTGTCCCGCATTTTTTATGTGCGCCGCCGAAAGGAGAACAAAATGGAGAAAAGAGGACATTTTCCGCGCAAAACGGCAGGGCTGCTGGCTCTGCTGCTGGCGCTGACCATTTTTGCCGCCGGATGCGGAGATACCAAGGAGCCGGACCAGCCGGACAAGGACCCCTCGGGGGAGAAGCCCACGGATATCGTGCTGGTGGAGCCGGAGGCCGTGGAGGTGCCGGTGGACTTTGAGACGGCGCAGGAGGCATGGCCCAACGCCTATGCCTACATCAAGATCCCCAATGCCAACGGATGCGCCATCCGCGAGGGCAACTTCATCGCGCAGCATCCCACGGATGACGGCTACTACCTGTACCGCGATCTGGACGGCAAGGACAACAAGGCCGGTACGCTGTACACCGAGGCCAGCTACAACGATACGGACATGGAGGACCCCGTCACGGTGGTCTACGGCCACAATATGGCCAACCGCACCATGTTCGGCGGCCTGCAGAGCTACGCCGAGACGCTGAAGTTCGACGACAAGGCGGTGGTGGAGGTCTATCAGCGGGGCCGGAGGATGACGTACCGCATTTTCGCCGGTATGCCCTACGACACCACCCACATCATGTACTACCACGATTTCACGGATGAGCAGGTGTTCACCGACTTCTTCGCGGCGCTGGACAAGGCGGCCACGGATAAAAACTACACCGGCAGCGGCGACCATACCAACGGGTTCTGCCCCGCCGCCGGCAGCGTGAACGTAGATCGGAGCGGCCTGCCCAAGTGGGGCGACAAGGTGCTGATCCTGTCTGTGTGCAAGAACGGCGACGACGCCCATCGCTATCTGGTGATGGCGAAGCTGACGGAGGATTCCGCCGAGCCGCTGCGGATGACGCGGGAGGAGGCCGAGAAGGCGGGGCTGACCGACCACATCATCGGCCTGGCACCGGCGACGGACGCGGCGGACGGCACAGGCGCCGCTGCTCCGGCGGGGGCGGATACGGCAGGGCAGGATGCAGCCAAGACCGATACCAGCAAAAAGACCAACTGAATGAGAAAGCACCTCTCCCGATGGGAGAGGTGCTTTTGCTCCGTTCAGAGCTCAGCAGGCAGGCGGAACAGGGACCAGGGCGCTGTGTCCGGCGGCGGACAGGCGAAGGTCATGGCCTCACCGGTCTGGGGATGGGCGAAGGAGAGGCGGCAGGACCAGAGGGCGATGGGGTACGGCGCATCGGACGCGCCGTACTTGCGGTCGCCGGACAGCGGCAGGCCGCGGGAGGCAAACTGTACGCGGATCTGATGGGTGCGGCCGGTATAGAGCCGGACCCGCACCAGCGTCAGGCCATCGGCGGCGTCCAGCACCTCATAGGACAGGCGAGCCTCCCGCGCGTCCGGCGAGGGGGCGTCCGCTACGTAGGTCACGCGGCGCTGGGGATCACGGGCCAGCAGGTCCGTCAGGGTAGCGACGGGCTGGGAGGGCGTGCCGCACAGCACGGCCAGATATTCCTTGGTGAAGCGGCGCTGGCGGATCTGCTGGGACAGCAGGGAGGCGGCCATGCGGCTGCGGGCGAAGACCATGACGCCGGATACCTGCGCGTCCAGCCGGTGGACCGTGCGGATGCAGTCGGTGCGGAGCTGGGCGCGGAGCAGGTCCGGCATCCCGCCGGGCTCGTCGGCGGACACCACGCCCACCGGCTTGACAGCCACCACGATGCGGGAATCCTGATAGAGTATGTCCATGCGTCCCACCTCCTATTGAGCAGAGTGTAGCACAGAACAGGCGGGGATGCAAATTTTTGCTTGACAGGGGAGGTCTAATCGGTTAGACTGCAAATAAGAGGTCTAACGATGTAGACCGGAGAGGAGCGGATGCGGTTGGAAACGCCGAAGATCTTTGACAGCGAGCTGCGGTTCTGCGAGATCCTGTGGGAGCGGCAGCCGGTAAAGAGCAGCGAGCTGGTGCAGCTGTGCGCCCAGCGGCTGGGGTGGAAGAAATCCACCACCTACACGGTCATCAAGCGGCTGACCGAGCGGGGCGTGGTGCAGACGGAGAACGCCGTGGTGACGGCGCGGGTGTCCCGCGACGAGGTACAGCGGGCCGAGAGCCGCGCCTTTGTGGAGCGGAATTTCAGCGGCAGCCTGCCCAGCTTTCTCAACGCCTTTGTGGGTGGGCGCGGACTGTCGGCGGAGGAGGCAGACGAGCTGCGGCGGATGATCGCCGATTTTGAGGAGAAACGAAATGACTGATCTATTTCTGAGGATCGTGGAGCTTTCATGGCAGGCGGGAGTGCTGGCGCTGGCGGTGATGCTGGCGCGGCTGGCGCTGCGCCGCGCGCCCAAGTGGGCGGTGTGCCTGCTGTGGGCGCTGGTGGCGATGCGGCTGGTACTGCCCTTCTCCCTGCAAAGCCCTGTGAGCCTACAGGCGGCACAAAGCCCTGTCACGGCGGCGCTGTGTGAGCTGCCCCAGACACAGGAGGCGGCGCAGAAAACAGACGAGGTGCTGTCCGGCGGCTCGGCGGAGCCGGTGACACCGCAGCCGCCGGTGATCCTGACGGAGACGGTACGGCCTGTACCGGCGGCAAAGCCCGCGATGACGCTGTCGCTGTTGGCGGCGATCTGGCTGGCGGGCGTGGCGGTGATGCTGACGTATCTGCTGACCAGCTATCTGCGGATCTATCATCAGGTGCGGACGGCGGTGCGGCTGGAGGACAACGTGTACCGCTGCGACCGGTGGGGCACGCCCTTCGTGCTGGGGGTGTTCCGGCCCCGCATCTATGTGCCGGTGGGCGTGGACGAGGCGGATCTGCCGCAGGTGCTGGCCCATGAGCGCTGCCACATCCGACGGGGCGACCATGCGGTAAAGCCGCTGGCGTTTTTGCTGCTGGCGGTACACTGGTTCAATCCGGTGCTGTGGGCGGCGTATATCCTGCTGGGCCGCGACATGGAGAACGCCTGCGACGAGCGGGTGCTGCGGACGCTGGACAGCGCGGGGCGGGCAGCCTACTCCCGGGCGCTGGTGGCCTGCGCCGTGCAGGAGCGTCCGGCGGCGGTGTGCCCGCTGGCCTTCGGCGAGACGGCGGTGAAGGAGCGGGTGAAAAACGCCCTGCGCTACCGGAAGCCGGCGCTGTGGGCGGCGGTGCTGTTGCTGCTGGCGGCGGTCATCATCGGCGTGTGCTTCCTGACCAGTCCGGGCCGGCAGGAGGCCGATCTGGACAGCGGTACCGTGGGCGGCGCGGCGGGGGCCGCATTCGAGGAGATCACGCCGTGGCCCAGCGAGACGGAGAACGACCCTGTCAGCATCGATCCGGCGGACTACGGCATCGTGTACGATGCGGAGCACCTGCCGGACTGGGAGACCTGCCCGCTCAGCTATCTGTGCGCCTATTATCTGGGCGGTGACGGCGCGTATTCCGAGGGCGCCATCGACACACTGGCCCAGCGGTACCGGCAGGCGCCCAACACGGTCCGGAGCTATCTGAACAAGCTGGCGGCCAGGTATGAGGGCGTGGACGGGCAGATCCTGTCCCAGATCCAGCTGACCGCGGGGAATATGTACGGCATCGAGCCCACGGTGGACGTGCAGAACGGCGCTGCCTCGGCGCTGGAGGAGCGGCTGACGGAGACGCTGACGGGCTATTTCCTTATGCGGGCCAACGCCATCGCCGACAACGCCACCGGCACGGCCTACTGCGTGGAGAAGCTGCGATGGGATGCCCTGAGCCGCAGACAGGCTGCCGTGTGGCCCTATGTGGCGGCGGACGACCTGCGGGCCGTACACGTCACGGTGCACGTGACGGAGGTGCGGACGCTGAACGACGGCGGCACGCGGCTGGTGCTGGAGGAGCTGACCATGCTGGACTACGGCACGGGCAGCGACCGGTACGGCTGGGGCACCACGCACCGGCTGGAGATCCATGAGGACCGCGCGGATGTGCCGCGGGTGACGTGGGACGCCTATGACGAAAGCGATCTGGGCGATGGCTATGTCTCTCAGGATCAGCAGACGGATATATCGGCCGCTGCCATGGACATGGCCATCACCGGCCCGTGGACCGGCCTT
>CAKTOK010000032.1 GCA_934589835.1 uncultured Oscillospiraceae bacterium
AAACCATGGGTTTTTGGCGGCGTTCTTTCCCCCATTTCTTTCGCTGCTGAAAGAAATGGGGCCGCCGGAGGCAATAAGAAGTGGGTCGCGCCGGAGCGCGAAACAGCTCCTATACGGCTGCGGAAAGAAATGGAGCCTCCGGAGGCAATGAAAAGAGGCGATTATCAAATCGCGCACTTGCCGCCGTAGGCGGCAAGTGTAGGTGCAGCCTGCTGGGCCGTGGAAGATTTTAGAAGAATGCAGCGGCAAATTTTACCGCATGAGCGGCAGCGGGGATAGAAGAAAGTCAATGCAACATTTAGGCGTTGTAGCCACCGCGCCCGCAACGCGAGGAACGCATTTCCGCAAAAAAGATTTTGCAGGCGCGCAGGAAGTCTTGAAACCTGCGGTTTCAAGCAGCCCTTTTGGTCACTTTTGGGGCTGGGGCCAAAAGTGACCCGCGCCGGAGCGCGGAACAGCTCCCGCACAGGGGGATTGCATTTTAGCGGGAAGCTGTTGTATAATGGCAATACCGGACAGAGAGAGCCGGCGCAAGGACACAGGCAGACACAGGGCGGGCGGAGGCCCGCAGAGGGGACGCGGGCGCGGCCCGCAGGGAGGGACCCATGAAACGAGCTTTGACGCTGCTTCTGGCAGCATTGGTATTGGTACTGGCGGGCTGCGGCAGCGGCCCGGCGGCAGAAGCGGCGGACCCGCTGGCGCTGCTGCGGCAGGAGATCGCGGACAGCGGCAGCCAGTGCGGCGTGGCCTATCTGGGGGCGATGCCCGACGACGGCGGCGTGACGGCGTGGCTGGCGGAGAACGGCTGGACCCAGACGTTCCCGTTTCTGAAGGATCTGACGGACCGGCAGATCGTCACCCAGCCGGGAGACGAGGTCTACTGCATCGTGCCGGTGAGCGGAGACGCCCGCGTGACGGTACAGGCCTTTGACCCGCTGCATGACGTGCAGGACGGCGAGGTGCTGTATGAGGCGGCGGACGGCGCGCCGGTGTGCCTGCGGGGCAACGTCAGCGACATCATGGGCAACCTGTCGGTGACGGTGGAGACGGCGGACGGACGGGTGGTCTATCAGCCGTCGCTGAGCCTCATGGACGGGGCGGTGAACATCATTGCCAGCGAGGGCAGCGTATACGACTTTACGCCCGGGGCGTCCCACGGGGCCCCGCCCATCCGCGAGCTGTACAGCGAGGAGTTCGACTACACCGACGGCGTGGGCAACAGCGGGCACTACACCTACCATGTGCCGCAGCTGCTGGCGGACACGGAGGGCGCGGCGGCCATCAACAGCGACGTGGAGAGCAAGTACGGCGCCATCCTGCGGGAGGTGCTGGAGGCCAAGACCGGCGGCTTCAGCCTGTCGTGCCTGTACATCGCGTGGGAGACGTATCAGTACGGCGATATCCTGTCGCTGCTGGTGTCCTGCGGATGGGGCTACGACATGGACGAGTACAGCGTATATCTGTACGACACGGTGAGCGGACGGCAGCTTACCACAGCAGACCTGCTGGCGGCGCTGCACGTCGATGAGACGGCGTTTCTGGACGCGGTGCGGCAGGCGGCGGCGGAGCGGTTCGACGGCCAATACGGCGCAGTGGGCGGCGATGACGCCGCGCTGCTGACGGAGCGGCGGGAATGGACGCTGTCCGAGGAGAACATCAATCTGGACGTGATGGCATACGCCGACGGCAAGGGCGTGCTCCGCGTGATCTTGCCCATCGGGTCCATCGCGGGCGCCAGCGCCTACGAGCAGGTGCTGACGCCGGAGCTGGCGGCACAGTAACAGGAGAAGGACAGGGCCTCTCCCACAAAGGGAGGGGCCCTGTTTTTGCCGGAAAGGAGCAATGGATGAAGCAGAGGATGAAATGGATAGGAGCGGTGCTGGCCCTGCTGCTGGCGCTGACAGGGTGCGGCGCGCCGTCCGCGGGGATGCCGCAGGCGGTGACGCCGCTGACGTGCGCCGCGCCCACCGGCTATCCGGAGGTGTCGCCCGCCGGCGGGTACGATGTGGTGCTGTGCTGGGCGGACTATGAGAAGGAAGAGACGTACCTGCGGCGGATCGATGTGCGGGAGGATCGGGTGACGGCGGAGCGGACCATCGCCGGCGCGTGGTCCATGATAGAGCGGTCGTTCGCCGATGGGCAGGTGGCCCTGCGCCAGTGGGGCGAGGAGGATATGACCTACCGGCTCCTCGACGAGCGGCTGGAGGACGTGGGGGAGTTTGTGCCGGAGAACGGCACCGGAGAGCTGGCCCACGACGGCAGGACGTACTACTTTCTGAAGGATATGGTGCTGTACCGTCAGGACACGGTGACGGGGGAGACGGAGCGGGTGACGCTGGATCAGGACCTGCGGTTCACCTACATCGAGAACATCCACCCCACGGAGAACCGGCTGCTGCTGTGGTGCCGGCTGTCGCCGTGGAGCGAGAGGAGCGGGTCGGTGCTGGCGGATCCGGACAGCGGCAAGTGCCTGATGGTGCAGGAGACATCGGAGCTGTCATGGTTCCTGGAGACGGGCCTGTGCCAGACGGGGCTGGATGAGACGGGAGCGGGCTACTACATACGGTACGCTGCGGGAGACGGCAGCTACCGGCAGGCGGAGGCGGAGGCGTTCGGCGCGGAGGCGTCGGGCGTGATGCCGGTGAGCGGGTCGCGGTACGCCATTTCCACCGGGGAGGACAGGACGGTGCTGTTCCGGCTGGGGCAGGCGGTGGAGCGGTGCGAGCCGGAGGAGCTGCTGGCCCAGAGCGGTGTAACAGGGCAGATACTGGGCATGTACTGGCTGCCGGAGGCGCAGGTGCTGCTGGGGACGGCGTATGACCAGACGGCGGAGACGTTCCGGCTGGCGGTGCTGGATCCCGCGCGGCTTTCCTTCGCCGCGTGCGGTGAGGCGGCGGAGACAGCGTCCCCGCTGACGGTGGACGAGAGCATTGCCAATGTGTACTGGGGCGAGCTGGCGGGTCAGCCGCTGCCGGAGGACATGGCGGCGCTGCGGGCTTATGCCGACCGGCTGGAGGAGAAGTACGACGTGGATATCCGGCTGTCCAGCCAGTGCGCCGAGCCGTGTCAGGCATCGGCGGAGGAGATCGTTACCACCGATGCGGCGGGACTGGCGGATGAGGCGGCCGTCATCTATCCGGCGCTGGAGGCGCTGGACCGGACGCTGGCGCTGTATCCCCAGGGGTTCTTCGCCCAGTTCCGCAACGAGCTGGGGGAGGGCGGCATTCAGTTTCTGCCGGTGGCGGCGTTCCACATGGACTTCAGCGTGATCGGGCTGGCGTTCCAGAGCCCGGGATGGTACCATGTGGCCTATCAGGTGGACGCCGGCTCGCCGGAGGAGCTGCTGTGCCACGAGATCTGGCACGCCACGGAGAACAGGCTGCTGGACGGCGACTGGGCGGCCATCGACAGCGAGGCGTGGAACGCCTGCAATCCGGCGGGATTTGCGTACACGTTCGACTACGATCAGGCCATGAACGGCGCGGACAGCCGGTGGCTGTACTTCGGGGAGGCGACAGACGTACACTTTGTGGACGCCTACTCCACCATGGACCCCAAGGAGGATCGGGCACGGCTCATGGAGTACATCGTGGGCTCCGACGACTACGCAGACTCGCTCATGCAGTATCCTGCCATGCGGCAGAAGCTGACGATCCTGGCGGAGGCGGTGCGCGCGGGGTTCGACACCACGGGCTGGGGCGTGCCCCGCTGGGAGAGGCCGCTGGCGCAGTACGGGGACGCGGCGGCGTGACAAGGGAGAGCCTGCCTGCCCGACAAGACGGCAGGGCGATGCAAATGTGCTCGAATTTTGGCATAACTGAGAAAAAAACGGGAATAAGCGGCGGAAAAATGGCGCTCTGTCTATTGACGAGGCGGCGGCTTCTGCGTATAATGGCTTGCACAGAAGCGAGATACGCAGGAAAAGGAGACCGAGCCGTGAAGAAAGAGCAGAAGGGCTTTACGTTGATGGAGTTGCTGGTGGTCGTGGCCATCGTCGCCGTGCTGGCCGTCATCGCCATCCCGACAGTCACCGCCAAGTTGCACAGGACAAGGGTGGTGACGGATTGGGCCAATGTGAGAGCATTTTATGGGGAAATCCAGTCGGATTTTATCGCAACGGGCCGGCAAAACCCCAATGTCCCGACGGACTGGGCGACAAACCCGAATTACGACTGGAAGGCGGTGACCTTTCTGAGCGGGCAGCGGGTGGCCATGAAAACAGGCACCTGCGCCGTGAATTTCGATCCCGATAAGGGTTACTCCGTTGAATATCAGTGCAGCAGCTTCCATGCGGACTGCCACCTCAGCCTGCCTGTCACGTGAGGATCGAACGGCGTCCGTTTCTGCCGTCCGGTGCGGCGGAAAGCCGTTCAACATGAAGAAAAACCGAAAAAAGAGCGCATCCCCTGATACAGGCCGTGTTCCTGTGTCGGGGGATGCGTTTTTATGCGCGGGGGGAGCGGTATGATGAAGCGGCGGGACGCGGCGGCGTCAGCCCGCCATGATCTCGAACTTCAGAACGCCCTCGGCGGAGGCCGCCAGCGACATCAGCTCCTCCAGCCCGTCCGTCATGTCGCTGGTCTCGGCGGAGATGGTGACGCCGGCGCAGCCGTTGGTGGGGATGGTCTGGTTGATGGTGAGAATATTCGCGCCGGAATTGGCAAAAATAGACAGGTAATTGGACAGCACGCCGGGAATATCCTTAAGCAGTGCGTAAAAGGTGATGATGTGGCCTGCCCGCATATTCTGGAACGGCTGGACCGCGTCCTTGTACTTGTAAAAGGCGCTGCGGCTGATGCCCACCAGACGGGCCGCCTCACCCACGGTGGCGGCCTCGCCCACTTGCAGCATCCGCTTGGCCTCCGCTACCTTGATGAAAACCTCGGGCAGGGCTTCTGCCGAGACCAGATAATACTTTTTTTTCTCCATTTTGCCCTCCAGTTGTCCACGGATTGCGTACATCTGTCAAATATGAATCATATTATCACGGTAAATTGGAAAAGACAAGAAAAAAATTGTAAAAAAAGTGTGAAATGAAAGGAGAAGGTGGTCTGCGTCGCCGCGCGGACGCGGGGAGAACGGACGCGGGGGGAGTGGCGTGGGGGAAGCAGGAGCGGCGAGAACAGGCACGGAGAGAACGGACGCGGGGGAAGCAGGAGCAGAGAGAACGGCGCGGCAAGAACGGGAGCGGCAAGAACGGGAGCGAGAAGAACGGACGCGGAGAGAACGGGCGCAGGGAGAGTGGCGCGGGGGAGGTAGGAACGGAGAGGACGAGCACGGAGGAAGCAGGCGCGGGAAGAACGGACGCGGGGGGAGGTAGGAGCAGAGAGAATGGCGCGGGGGAAGCAGGAGCGGAGAGAACAGACACGGAGAGAACGGCGCAGGAAGAACGGGAGCGGGAAGAGCAGGAGCAGGGAGAGAGGCGCGGGAAGAGCAGGAGCGAGAAGAACGGACACGGGGAGAGGTAGGAGCAGAGAGAACGGACGCGGAGAGAACGAGCACGCAGGAAGCAGGCGCGGAGAGAACGGGAGCGAGGAGAACAAGAGCGCAAAGAAAGGGGGAAGGAGCATGGAGCGGCAGCGGGTGATCCTGCTGCGTCTGGCGTGGCTGGCGGCCATGGCGGCGGTGGGCTGGCTGACGCTGCGGTACGCGCTGGTGTGGCTGCTGCCGTTTCTGCTGGCGCTGGGGGCGGCGGCGCTGCTGGAGCCGCTGATCCTGCTGGCGCGGCGGAGGCTGCGGCTGAAGCGGGGCTTTACGGCGGCGGTGCTGACGCTGGTGCTGGTGGGCGGCGTGCTGACGGTCGTGGTGGCGCTGGCGGTGCAGCTGGTGGAGCAGGCGGTGGCGCTTGTCTCATCGCTGCCGGCGCTGCTGGCGGAGATGCCGGACACCCTGACGGCGCTGGAGCGGCGGCTGGAGCGGTTCTGCGCCGCCTGCCCCCAGGGGCTGCGGCGGGCGGCGGAGGGCCTGCTGGCGGGGCTGCCGCAGCAGGCGTCCCAGATGGCGGGAGAGCTGTCGTCGGCGGTATTGCAGGGGGCGGCCCGCGCCATGGGGGCGCTGCCCGAGCTGCTGCTGGCCTGCGGGACCACGGCACTGGCGGTGTTCTTCACCCTCAGCGACTATCCGGAGGTGATGGGCTTTTTCCGGCGGCAGCTGGGGCCGCAGCGGCTGGACAGGGCCCGGGGCGTGAAGGCCAACGTGTTCGCCACGCTGGGAAAGTGGCTGAAGGCGGAGTGTATTCTGTTGGCGGCGACATTCTGCCAGCTGCTGCTGGGGCTGGTGCTGATGCGGCAGGAATACGCGCTGCTGCTGGCGGCGCTGATCGCGCTGATCGACGCGCTGCCGGTGTTCGGAACGGGGACGGTGCTGGTGCCGTGGGCGGCGTTGGCGTGCCTGCTGGGGAATGTGCCCAAGGGCATCGCACTGCTGGCGCTGTTCGCCGTGATCTCCGTGGTACACAGCGTACTGGAGCCGAAGCTGATGGCGTCTCAGGCGGGGCTGCCGCCGCTGGCATCGCTGGCGGCCATGTATGTGGGCTTCTGCGCCATGGGGGTGACGGGAATGGTGCTGGCCCCCGTTCTGCTGCTGCTGGTCAAGCAGCTCCACGACGGCGGCTATCTGAAGCTGTGGCGGTAGTTGCCCTTTTGACGGGAGCGTGGTATAATACCGCCCAGAGACAGGCGCCGGCGGATGGCCGACGATACGAAAGACAGGAGGCTCTGGGATGAAGGTCTTATTCAAGAACGGCACGGTGGTGTCCGGCAGGGGCACCCGACGGGCGGATGTGTTGGTAGAGGGCGAAAAGATCCGGCGGGTGGCGCGGAGCATTGCGGCGGAGGACGCGCAGGTGGTGGACGCGGCGGGAATGCTGCTGTTGCCGGGGTTCATCGACGCCCACACCCACTTCGATCTGGACGTGTGCAACACCACCACGGCGGACGATTTTGCCTCCGGCTCCCGGGCGGCGCTGCGGGGCGGCACCACCACGGTGGTGGACTTTGCCTGCCCCAACAAGGGGGAGACGCTCCACGACGGACTGCGGCTGTGGCATGAGAAGGCGGACGGCAGGTGCGCCTGCGACTACGGCTTCCACATGACCATCGACGACTGGAACGACACCATCGAAGGCGAGATCGACGATATGTATGCCGAGGGCATCTCCTCGTTCAAAATGTACATGACATACCCCGCCATGATGATCGGGGACAAGCTGATGTACAGGGTGCTGAAGAAGCTGAAGGAAAAGGGAGGCATCTGCGGCGTACACTGTGAAAACGCCGGCGTCATCGACGCCCTCATCGAGGAGAAGAAGGCCGCCGGTGAGCAGGGCAGCGTGGGCTGCCATCCCCGCACGCGGCCGGACTATCTGGAGGCGGAGGCGGTGGGCCGGCTGCTGCACATCGCCGAGGCGGCGGACAGTCCGGTGGTGATCGTACACACCACCAACGCGGCGGCGCTGAAGGAGATCGAGGCGGCGCGGCGGCGGGGCCAGAGGGTGTATGTGGAGACGTGCCCCCAGTACCTGATTCTGGACGACAGCGTATACGACAACGAGGACTGGTTACAGGCGGCCAAATACGTCTGCGCGCCGCCCATCCGCAAGGCGGCGGACCGGAAGGTTCTGTGGCAGGCCATCCGGCGGGGCGAGGTGCAGACCGTGTCCACGGACCATTGCAGCTTCACCACGGCGCAGAAGCTGGCGGGCCGGAACGACTTTACGGCCATCCCCGGGGGGCTGCCCGGGGTGGAGACCCGGGGCGAGCTGCTCTATACCTTCGGCGTGACCACCCGAAGGATCAGCCTGGCGGCCATGTGCCGCGTGCTGGCGGAGAATCCCGCCAAGCTGTACGGGATGTTTCCCCGTAAGGGCGTGATTGCCGAGGGCGCCGACGCGGATATCGTGATGTACGATCCGGCGGCGGACCATGTGCTCCGCGCCGAGGATATGGTGGGCGCGGCGGATTACAACCCCTATGAGGGCGTGGTGACCCGCGGCTCCATCCGGCAGGTGTGGCTGCGGGGCAGGCTGGCCGTCAACGAGGGGCGCGTGCTGGCCGGACCGGAGGGCAAGTACATCCGGCGCGGCAAGTGCTGCCTGTGAGAGGGGGCGCGGCTATGGACAAGACGCTGGGCTATGTGCTGTGCTGCCAGTCGCCGGGACTGTTTCTGGCGGCGGCGGCGCTGATCATCGCGTATTTCGCCGGACGGCGGAGGCACCGGTTCAAGGCGGTGCTGAGGCTGCTGCTGGGCATCGTGTGCGCGCTGGGCGGACTGGCGCTGTACTACATGGGAATGTACCACGACTACTTCACCATTCGGGATTTCTATCAGATCCGGCTGTCCGGTTGGATCGGGTTCGGCATTGTGGCGCTTCTGGTGCTGCTGGCGCTGGTGCGGGCCTTCTTTGCCGCCGCCGACGCGCGGCGGGAGGAGAAGGCGGCCAACCGCGCGGAGAACCAGCGGCTGGCGGCGGAGGCTGCGGCGGAGAAGCAGCGGCAGGCGGAAGAGGCGGCTGCAAGGGCGGCGCAGGAGGCGGCGGTGAGCGCAGCCGCTGTGCCGCAGGCACCGGCGGAGACACCCGCCGCAGAGGAGCCGTCCGTACCGGAGGCGGCGGAAAAGGAATAAGGAAGAAGGACGCTGTTCCCAAGGGGAACAGCGTCCTTTTTGGCTCAAGGATGGCCGCAGCCAGAGGTTGGCTTTGGCATGGGGTGGGATTGCTTGCCGGTGATCTGCTGCGGGACGATCTTCACGATCTTCGTGGCGGCGAAGCACCGTTCCATGCAGGCGTTGAGGCCGGCCATGCCCTTGGGGTCCAGCGCCTCCACCAGCAGGAGCAGGGCCTTGGTGCGCTCACCGTCGTCGGTGACCACCTGCGCCTGTCCCCGCACCACGGCGGAGTCGTAGGACGTTTCGAATTCGTTGGGAACGATGGACATACGGGATACGGCGGTGAGGCAGACCTGCGGCTCCTTTTCCAGCAGCGCCCACTTCTCGCCGGCGCCCGCGCAGTGGAAATACAGGACCCTGTACGTCTCGTCCGCTACATGGTTGATGGGGACACAGTAGGGCGCGCCGTCCGCGCCGGTCATGGCCAGCGTGGCGTAGGGGGCCTTCTTCAGCACCTCCCAGGCAAAGGCTTCGTCCCGCTCACGGTCTTTTCTGTGCATGACGCTGTCCTCCTTATTTCAGGCTCAGAATGCGTTTGTAGTAGGGCCACAGGCCGGTCTTTTCCGGCCACAGGGGGGCCAGCTGGCACAGGTCGGTGCCGGGGAAGTTGTTGCCCTCGATGATGGCGGGGCCGTCGGGGGTGACGGCCATATCCCAGCCCACATGGCCCACCTGGGGGATGACACAGGCGGCCTCTCTGGCCATGGCGATGGCCTCGGGCACCATGGGGAGCTGATAGCCCACCAGCGGGATGCCGGTGTCGGGGTGCTTATCATAGACGTGGAAATAGTCGTCGGTGGCGGGGGTGCTGATGCGTCCGGTGGCCTCGTCCACGCGGGAGAGGATGCCGCCCTGTCCGGAGTTGTCGCAGACGCTGCCGCCGGTGCCCATCTTGACGATGATATAGGCGATGGTGACGTTCCCGTTGACGTTGTCGGTGACGATACGCATGGTGTTGACGCTGTTGGGGTGGAGGCGGGCCATGTCGGGGTGCTGGAGAAGCTGGTGCTCCAGCACCACCAGCTTTTTCTCCCGAATGTAGGCCAGCATGGCGGCGGGAGAGTCGAAATCCGCCACCCGCAGGCGCTCCACGCCGCGGCCGCAGTCGCCGTGGTTGATCTTGGCGAAGATGAATTCCTGTCCGGCAAGGAAGGCCGCGAACGCCTGCTCCGTGGCGGTCTCGCCGTTGAGGGTGTCGCGGTGCAGGAAGCGGCGGAACGTCTCATTGAAGCGAAGCTTGTCATCAAAGTCGTCGTGGTAGGCGGGGTCGTTCATCAGGTCGGAGATCCTCCGGTTGCGTACGCGGGTCAGATAGGTGTCCCGCTGGGCGGGGGTGAGGTCGTAGAAGCCGTACATGGCGTAGTCGTAATAGCCGGCACCGTAGCGGGCGGCGCACCAGAGGATGTCGAAGAACGTGGTGAGCTTGCTGCGGCCCGATTTGTCCTTGACGACATCGAGGATGTAGTTCAGCTTTTTCCAGCGGACGCCGGTGAGGACGCGGGCGAGGTACTTGATGTTGGGCATGGGAAACGCTCCTTTCCAAAGATCAGCGGTGCAGCATACGGCGCAGCGGCGCCGTCACGAGGCTGCGCTCGTAGCGGTTCAGGCCGAACAGCCACATGGACGCGGCGTAGACCGCCACAAAGAGAAGACCCGGGGGGATCAGCTGCCAGTAGGTGAGGGGGTGTACCTTCAGGGCCAGCAGCACCGCCGTGACGGCAGGCAGGACCATGGCGGGCAGCAGGTGGAAGATATGGCGCCAGAAGGCGGGGATATTCAGGCCGATCCGGCGATGGTAGTACCAGTTCATCAGGAGCACGTTGCCGATCAGCGTGGCGATGGCGGTGCCCACGGCGGCGCCCAGCCCCTGCCACTTCATGCACAGGGGGATGGAGAGCAGGGCGTTGCCCAGCGCCACGCCCAGATAGACCAGCGAGCGGAATTTGTGCATATTCTTGGCCCGCTGGATCTCGATGCCCACGGTCTGCACATTGGTCCAGAGGCAGGAGAAGAACAGCAGCAGCGTGGTCCAGTAGTCAATGGCAAACTTCTCGTCGCCGCCCCAGAGCACCACGAAGGACTGGCCGATGGCCACGAAGCCCAGCAGGATGCCGCCCAGCAGGATGAACTGGAGACGGCCCACCCGGGTGAACAGGGCGTCCAGCGTCCGCATGGGCTGCCCCTCCGCCACCAGACGGTGGACCCGGGGCGTCATCACGTTGGAGATGGCGTTGCCGAAGGCCAGATAGAACGTGTTGAGCTGGGCGGCGATGGTGTAGACCGTGACGGCGGTGGTGCCGTGGATCCACGCCAGCAGCAGGCGGTCGATGGACCAGTTGAAGTTGTCCACCACGATGCCCAGAAAGACATAGAGCGTGAAGCCGAGCATCTCCCGCAGGAGGCCGAAGTCGTAGCGCCGGAAGGAGAAGGGCATCCGCAGCCTCGTCAGGCAGTAGCCGATGTTGAGGATGCCGCTGAGAACGGTGAAGATCAGGGAAACCACGGTCAGCGCCACAGAGCGGTAGCCGATGATCAGCAGGGGGATCATGATGAGAGGGTTGAGGACCTGCCTGCCCATGGCCACGAGCTTTTGGAAGAGATACTGCTCGTTGATGGTGACGTGGGACTCGAAGACGCTGATGGGGAAGGTCAGGGCGGCGTTCACCGTCATGATGCGAAGCAGCCTTTCCGCCAGCGCGATCTCCTCCGGCGTCAGTTTTTTGCCGAAGATCACGTCGCAGTAGGACAGGCCGAAGCCGATGGCCAGCACCGCCGCGCCCAGCACCAGATAGGTGATGAGGAACATCCCGTTCAGCTTGGCGCAGCCCTTTTTGTCGCCGGCGGCGCGGAAGCGGGAGTAGTAGCGGACGTAGGCGCTGCCCAGTCCGAAGCTCAGCAGATTGAGGTAGGAGATGATGGGCAGGACGGCCTGATACACGCCGAACTCACTGTCGCCCAGCCGGTTCAGCATGATGGGGGTGTAGACCAGTGAGATGAGGGTGCTCAGGGCCATGGACACATAGGAGAGCGCCGCGCCTGCCCGTATCTGGTTGACCTTCACTGCCTCGCCTCCCCATTCGCAGAATGACATCTCATTATAGCCCATCAGGGCGGCGGTGTAAAGCGGGAAGCGGAAAAAGATGGTTTTCTTCCGGCGGCGGCTCTGGTATAATGGGGGAAACGACAGGAGGGGAGCGCCATGGCCAACAAGAAGCTGAAGCTGCTGTATCTGGCCCGCTATTTGCAGGAGGAGACGGACGAGCAGCATCCCAAAACGGTGCAGGAGATGATCACCTATCTGGCGGGCTGCGGCATCAGCGCCGAGCGCAAGAGCCTCTACGACGATCTGGAGCTGCTGCGGCTGTACGGCATGGACGTGCAGGCGGTGAAGGGCAAAAGCTACGGGTACTTTCTGGGGGAGCGGGCGTTCCAGCTGCCGGAGCTGAAGCTGCTCATCGATGTGGTGCAGGCGTCGCCGTTTTTGACGCAGAGCAAGAGCATGGCGCTCATCGGAAAGCTGGAGAAGCTCACCAGCCGCCCCAACGGGCGGCAGCTGCGGCGGCAGGTGTACGTCATGGAACGGGTGAAGACCCACAACGAGCGGCTGTATTACGCCATCGACGGGCTGAATACCGCCATCAACGAGGGGAAAAAGGTGACGTTCCGCTACTTCGACTGGACAGCGGAGGGCGGCAAGGCCTACCGGCGGAACGGGGCGCTGTATGAGACGAATCCGGTGGCGCTGTGCGTGGACCGGCACTACTATCTGGTGGCCTACGATCCGGCTATCGCCGACTACCGCCACTACCGCGTGGACCGGATGGAGTCGCTGACGGTGGCGGACACGCCCCGGGACCCGCTGCCGGAGGGGTTTGAGCTGGGAAAGTATGTGCGGCGGACCTTTGATATGTACAACGGCAGGACAGAGACGGTGCAGCTTCGGTTCGACGGGGCGCTCATCAACGTGGTGATGGACCGGTTCGGCGCGGACGCCCACCTGCGGCCTGATGGGGACGGCGGCATCGCCGTCACCGCGCCGGTGGAGGTGGGGCCGACGTTTTTCGGGTGGCTGTTCCAGCTGGGCACCCAGGCGGAGCTGGTGGGGCCGGAGGCGATCCGGCAGGAGTTCCGCCGCTGCTGCGCCGACGTGCTGGCACAGTATGAATCGGCGGAAAAGGGGCCGCGGACGTAAGCCCGCGGCCCAGTTTTCGCCGTTTACACCGTGGCGTCCAGCGGGATGCGCTGGCGGCCCACCTGTACCCAGTGGACGCGGACGGCGCCGGAGGGCTGCTCCGTGGCGCAGAAGCCCACGCCGTCCATGGCGCCCTCCACCGGTACGCCGCCGCTGAACAGGCAGGCGAACCGGCGGATATAGCCCAGCAGGTCGCGGATGACGGCGGTGGGGAGATCGGGCTCCAGATAATCGAAGAATTTGTGCATGACGGTACCTCCTGCTATCGTAATGTGTGTGGTTTTGTGTCAGTGTAGCTATTTTAATAGAAGATGTGTCCCGAAAAACGGACAGTGACGGCCGGACTTGTGCTTTTGGCGGCGGCGTGCTACAATACGAAAAAAAGCAGACAGGAGGCGGGAGCCTTGACGGAGACGGGAATGACGCCGCAGCTGGCGGCCAGAGAGCGCTGCACCGGCTGCGGCGCGTGCAGCAACGGCTGCCCCAAGGGGGCCATCCGCATGGCGCCGGATCGGGAGGGGTTCCTCTATCCGGAGGTCACGGACGGCTGTGTGCAGTGCGGACACTGCGCCCATGTGTGTCCGGTGATGAAGCAGCGGGAGCATCGGACCGATCCGGCGGTGTTCGCCGTGTGGAATCAGGACGCGGCGGTGCGGCAGGCCTCTACCTGCGGCGGCGCATTTTCCGCGCTGGCGGAGTATGTGCTGGAGGGCGGCGGCGTGGTATTCGGCGCGGCGCTGGATCAGGAGCTGCGGGTGGTCCATACGGCGGTGAAGAACCTCCACGAGCTGCCGCGCCTGCGGGGCATGAAGCCGGTGCAGAGCGATATCGGCGAGTCGTATCAGCAGGTGCGGATGTATCTGGATCAGGGGCGGCAGGTGCTGTTCTCCGGCACGCCCTGTCAGGTGGACGGACTGTACCGCTATCTGGGAGAGCATCCGGAGCGGCTGCTGACCTGCGACATGGTGTGCCGCGGTGTGGGCAGCCCCGGGGTGTGGGCCAGGCTGGTGAAGTCCATGGCCTATGTGAAGCAGCACCGGCCCACGGCGGTGGAGTTCTGCGGCAAGCTCGCCGGCGACAGGGAGCGGCGGTTCCGCGTGGCGTTCGAGGGCGGCGGCCGCTACGACGCGCCGCTGGGCAAATGCGAGCTGGGGCGCGGGCTGATGCGGGGGCTTTTCCTGCGGCCCGCCTGCCACCGGTGCGCCTACGCCACCACGGACCGGCCCGGGGACCTGACGCTGGGGGATTTCAGCGGCGGGCGCTTCCCCGCGGAGGAGCAGAAAAACGGCGTGTCCCTGCTGCTCATCAACACGGCCAAGGGCGCGCAGATCTTTGACGTGCTGCCGCTGAAGCGGCAGCCGCGGACGCTGGAGGAGGCGGTGGCCTGCTGTCCGGCGCTGCGGGGGCCGGCGGAGGCGCCGGCGGAGCGGGAGCAGTTTTTCCGCGCCATGGAGCAGCTGCCGTTCCAGCAGGTGCGGGGCCGCTTCTTGTCGGCGGTGCAGCATACCGGCGGCGTGGGCCACGTGCTGCGGAGCCTGTTCCGCCGCGGGGAAAAGGAGAAGAAGGCATGAGGACGCTGATGCACACCTGCTGCGCGCCCTGCTCCGTGTCCTGCATCCGGCAGCTGCGGAGCGAGGGCATCGAGCCGGTGTCCTACTGGTTCAATCCCAATATCCATCCCTATCAGGAGTACAAGGCGCGGCGGGATACGCTGATGGCCTATGCGCCGTCCATCGGGATGGAGCTGATCGTGCAGGAGGACTACGGCCTGCGGGAGTTCTGCCGCGCCGTGGCGGAGGATCTGGACCACCGGTGCGGCAAATGCTACCGGCTGCGGCTGGCCCAGACGGCGCAGTATGCGGCGGATCACGGCTTCGGCAGCTTTACCAGCACGCTGTTTGTCAGCCCCTATCAGGATCATGAGCTGCTGCGGCAGACGGCGGAGGAGATGGCGGCGCGGTACGGCGTGGCCTTTCTCTATCGGGATTTCCGTCCGGGCTTTCGGGAGGGACAGCAGCAGGCCCGTGAGCTGGGCTTTTATATGCAGAAATACTGCGGCTGCGTGTTCAGCGAGGAGGAGCGCTACGCCAGGCAGATCGCACAGGACCGGCAGGAGCCGGAAAAACATCTTTGAAACGGACCGGATGCGGCGCCAGCGGCGCTGCGTCCGGTTTTTGTACAAAAAATGGAGAAATGACGAAAAAGAGGTGTACTTTTCCCCAGCGGTATGGTACACTTTTTTCATAGAACGGCAGCGCCCTTCCGAGGGCGCGGACAGAAAAGGAGGAGAGATATGAAACGTGTGAGCAAAGCGCTGACGGCATTGCTGTTGGCACTGGTCATGACCGTGACGCTGCTGCCGGTGCAGGTGCTGGCGGCGGAGAGCGGCATGGAGGAACGAACCTTTACGGGGACGTATGTGAACCCTGCCTATGCCGGAAGGATTGCCGGCACGGTACAGGCCCGGACCGCCGTGGCGGCGGTGGCTGCCGAGCCGAAGAACGCGGAGACGGTCTATACCAGCGTGGCCGAGGCGGCGGCGGCACTGCGGCGGCAGATGACGACCCGCAGCGACTCCATGACCGTTGCCCTGTACGCGGACAGCAGCGACTGGAAAGCGGTGGCCCTGCGCGTATGGAACGCGGCGCTGGACCATGTGGAGGGCAGCGGCAATACCGGCGACTACCTGCACTGGCAGTATGCGGGCGTGTTGTACAGCGCCAGCTACAGGGCCAGCGGGACCGGCTATCAGTACAGCCTTACCTATACGCCGAATCCGGAGGCTGCCAGCACCATCTGGTACACCACGGCGGCGCAGGAGCAGCAGCTGGACGGCTATATCAGGGGGACGATCCTGCCGCAGCTGGCGCTGGGCGGCAAAACCGCCTATCAAAAGGTGCAGGCCATCTATGGGTGGATCACCAAAAATGTCTCTTACGACTACGACAACCTGCATGACAACAGCTATTTGCTGAAGTATACGGCCTATGCGGCGGCCATCAACAAGACGGCGGTGTGTCAGGGCTATGCCAACCTGTTCTACCGGCTGGCCAACGATGCGGGATTGGATTGCCGTATTATTACCGGCGTGGCCAACGGCGGCTCCGGCGCGGAGGCCCATGCGTGGAACATCGTGCGTATGGAGGACGGCAAGTATTACTGTGTGGACGCGACGTGGGACGCCGGCCGAAGCTCCTACCGGTATTTCCTGAAGGGGCTGGATGCGTTCAGAACCGACCATACGGCGATGACGGACGAGAAAAACTCCACCTATTGGACGGAGTATGTCGGGAAGGTGTCCGCGACGGACTATGTGCCGGGCAGCACAACCGTGGTGGAGACGCCCGCCAATGTGACCATGAAGAGCGCCGCCGTCAGCGGCAGCAGCATCGTGGTGACGTGGGAGGCGGCGGAGAACGCCAAGACCTATATCGTGTACCGCAAGGCGGCAGGCGAGACGGGCTGGAGCATCATCGCCAAGAGCGTCAGCGGCACCAGCTATACGGACACAAGCGTGACGGCGGGTATCCCTTATACCTACACGGCGCGGGGCGTGGCGGCGGACGGCAAGACCATGAGCGCGGGGTATGACGCTGTGGGCAAGACCGCCACGGTGCCTGCTGTGCCCGCCAATGTGACCATGAAGAGCGCGGCGGTCAGCGGCAGCAGCATCGTGGTGACGTGGGAGGCGGCGGCCAACGCCAAGACCTACACCATCTACCGCAAGACGAAGAACACCAACTGGACGGTGCTGGTCAGCGGCGTCAGCGGCACCAGCTATACGGACAAGAGCGTGACGGCGGGCGAGACGTACACCTACACGGTGCGGGGCGTGGCGGCGGACGGCAGGACCATGAGCGCAGGGTATGACGGGACCGGTAAGACCGCCACGGTGCCCGCAGCCGGTGTGCTGGCCAGCGGCAACTGCGGCCCCAGCGGCATGGACGACAGCAGCATCACATGGAAGCTGACCAGCGACGGCGTGCTGACCTTCACCGGCAAGGGCTCGCTTGGGGACTATTACACGCCGTGGCTGCGGGATGACCTCATCGGACACATCAAAAAGGTGGTCATCGGGTCCGGCATCACCTATGTCGGCAGCAACCTGTTTTACGACTGCAGCAACCTCACCGAGCTGACCCTGCCCAATACGGTGCAGGCCATCGGTATTGAGGCATTCTCATGTACCGGTCTGCGGGATGTGGTCATTCCCGACAGCGTTACCACCATTCATGACGGTGCGTTCCGCTACTGCTATGAGATGGAGACGCTCTCCCTCGGCAGCGGCGTTACCAGCATCGGGCCTGCCGCCTTTGAGCGCAGCACAGCCAAGGTGACGCTCTCCTCGAAGAACAACGCCTTCAGCTTGCAGGACAACGTGCTGTTCGATCGGAACAAGACCACGCTGGTTCAGTGCTTCAACGGCGACGTTGCGACCTATACCGTTCCCTCCACTGTGAAGGAGTTGGGCGATTATTCCTTTGCCGGACTTGACCGTTTGGAGACGGTCATCATTCCCAACGGCGTTACGCGTCTTGGCGAGGGCATCTTTGAAAACTGCAAGGCGCTGGTAAAGGTGGACATTCCCGCCAGCGTGACGGAGATCGGCAGTGAGGCGTTTGCCTTTTCCGGCAAAGCCCGTGTCAGCGTTGCCGCGGGGAACACCGCCTATTGCAGCCGTGACGGCGCACTGTTCACCAAGAACATGGATACGCTGCTGCACGGCGGTGCGGCTACCGGCCATTACACCGTCCCCAATGGCGTTGTGTCCATCGAGAACGGCGCGTTTGCCGAGGCCGCCATCACCGGTATCACCTTCCCCAGCTCGCTGAAGTATGTGGGGCGCATCGCCTTCTTCGGCTGTACGGAGCTGACCTCCCTGACCATTCCCAGCACCGTGCAGGCGCTGGACGGGCAGGCCTTTGCCTACTGTGAGAAGCTGACCAGCGTGACCATCGAGAACGGCCTGCAAACGCTGCCCTATCTGGTCTTCCAGGAGTGCCGTGCGCTGGAGACCGTCGTTATCCCCAAGTCCGTGACGGGCATTCACAGTGAGGCGTTCCTGAACTGCAGTGCGCTGAAGACTGTGGTATACGGCGGCACCAAGGCGGAATGGGATAAGATCGAGATCGGGGACGGCAACGAGGCCCTGACGAAAGCGGCTCTTCGCTGCACCGGCGGCACCACCGCTGTGCCCGCCAATGTGACCATGAAGAGCGCGGCGGTCAGCGGCAGCAGCATCGTGGTGACGTGGGAGGCGGCGGCCAA
>CAKTOK010000033.1 GCA_934589835.1 uncultured Oscillospiraceae bacterium
CGTTTGGTCGACACCAAGAGATTCTCTCAATCGGTTTAATCTGGTGTTTTCAAGATGTCCTTATGAGGAGTCGCCCATTGGGTCCTTTCTTTTTTTACTTTTTCAGCCGCTTGTCGCAGCGCTTGGCCAGCCATGTGCCGAAGCTCTGGAACAGCTGCACCAGCAGGATCAGAATGATCACTGCCACCAGCATCACCAGATACTTGTACCGGTAATAGCCGTAGTCAATGGCGATCTTGCCCAGACCGCCGCCGCCGATGATGCCGCTCATAGCGGAATAGCCCAGAATGGTGGTCAGCGCGATGGTCACGTTCTGAATGAGAGAAGGCACGCTCTCAGGGATCATCACCTTGCAGATGATCTGCATCGGCGTGGCGCCCATGCTCTGGGCGGCCTCGATAATGTTGCCGTCCACCTCGCGGAGACTGCTCTCCACCAGACGCGCCACAAAGGGGAACGCCGCCGCCACCAGCGGCACGATGGTGGCCGTGGTGCCCACGGCCGTACCGATGAGCAGGCGGGACAGAGGGAAGACCATGATCATCAGGATCAGGAACGGAATGGACCGCAGCAGATTGATGATGACGTTCAGCACCTGCATCAGCCAGCGGGGGAGGGGCAGCACGCCGTTTTTCTCACCCGCCACCAGCAGCACGCCCAGCGGAAGCCCCAGCATCAGCGACAGCAGCGTGCTGACCACCGTGACATAGAACGTTTCCCACACGGCAAACGGCAGGGTAGGCAGAGCGCCCAGCAGGTCCTGCACGGACTGGGGCGAAAACAGATTACTGTACATGGCCGTCGACCTCCTCTACCTGCACGTTGGCGACGTTGTGGATGAACGCAAGCGCCTTGTCGAACTGACTGCTGGGAATGCCCAGCATCATGCTGCCGTACACCGTCTCGGACAGCTTCTGGGTGCTGGCGGAGATGACATTGCAGAAGATGTTCTCCTCCGCTGCCAGACGGGCGATCAGGGGGATGCTGGTGGTCTTGCTGTCCTTGAACACCAGCCGCACCAGCTTTTCCTCTGCGGGATCGTATACCTGCGCGTCCGCGCCGCCGGGGAATACCAGCCGCCGCCCCGCCGCGGATTTGGGAGCTGCGAACACCGTGCCTACAAGGCCGGCTTCTGCCACGCGGCCCTCGTCCAAAATGGCCACATGGCTGCAAATCTCCTTTACCACGCTCATCTGATGGGTGATGACCACCACGGTGATACCCAGCTTCCTGTTGATGTCCCGGATCAGCTCCAGGATCTGCCGGGTGGTATTGGGATCCAAGGCGCTGGTGGCCTCGTCGCACAGCAGCACTCTGGGATGGGTGGCCAGCGCACGGGCGATGGCCACGCGCTGCTGCTGTCCGCCGGACAGCTGGGCAGGGTAGGCGTCCGCCTTATCCGGCAGGCCCACCAGCTCCAGCAGCTCGTGGGCGCGCTGCTCGGCCTCGCATCTCTTGACACCGGCCAGCTCCATGGGGAAGCATACGTTCCGCAGGCAGGTGCGCTGCATCAACAGATTGAACCGTTGGAAGATCATGGTGATCTCCCGCCGCGCCGCCCGCAGCTGGGCGGGAGTCATGGTGTCCAGCCGCTGGCCATTCACCACGATCTCGCCGCTGGTAGGCTTCTCCAGCAGGTTGATGCACCGCACCAGCGTGCTCTTGCCGGCGCCGGACATACCGATGATGCCGTAAATGTCGCCGTCTTCGATGGTCAGGGAGACGTCCTTGAGAGCGTCTACCCCGCCGGCTGTACCGGCGTCAAATGTTTTGCTGACGTGCTTCAGCTCGATCATGGACGTCTCCCTCCTTTCCCGCTTACTTGGTGGTCAGCGCATCCAGCGTGGTCTGCTTGCCGCCGTACAGCCCCATAGGCTCCACGTGGATGGCGGCGACGGAGGCGATGTGGGTGCCGTTCTGAGCGTTGAAGTCCTCCAGATAGGGCAGGTGCTGGAAGTAGTTGGCGGTCACAGTGCCGTCATCCACCACGGTGTTGGGCACCACGTAGTCGTTGTAGACCTGAATGTCCAGCGTGATGTCCTTGGCAGCCAGGATCTCCTTGACGACCTCCAGGATCTCCGCGTGGGGCGTGGGGGAGGCAGCGATGGAGATGGTCTGGCCCTTCAGGGCGTCGTAATCCACGGTGGCGTCATAGCCGTCGGTGGGATTCTCCACCACGGAGATGACGGAGCCGTTGTACTTCTCGGCGATGTAGTCGGCCACCTGCTGGCTCTCCAGCGCGGCCTTCAGGGCCAGCACGGCGGGCTCATTCTCGCTGCCCTCCTTCACCGCCAGAATGTTGGCGTAGGCGGAGGCGCTGCCCTCGATGAGCAGGGAGTCATTCACGGGGTTCAGACCCGCATTGATGGCGTAGTTGCTGTTGATGACGGCGTAGTCCAGATCGGGCAGCATATTGGGCAGCTGCGCGGCCTCAGCCTCCACGATCTCCACATTGTACGGATTCTCCACGATATCGTTCTTGGTGGCAGTGATGCCGACGCCGTCGGCCAGCTTGATGATGCCGTTTTCCTGCAGCAGCAGCAGAGCGCGGGCCTCGTTGGTGGTGTCATTGGGCACGCCGATCTTGATAGTGGTCTTGGTGTCGCTGCTGTTGTCGGCGGCGGTGTTATCCTTGCTGCCGCAGGCGGCCAGGCTCAGAGCCAGGACCAGCGTCAGGGCCAGAGCGGCCAGACGAGTGAAGGTGTTGTGTTTCATGTTCATGTCTCCTTTTCAGATATGTCGTAAGGAATGTATGATCTTGCTGACGGCGGGCCGTGGGGCAGTGCACTTACTCGGCGGTCCGCCGGAACAAACAAAAAAACAGCGGCAGGTCGTGCCGACCCTCCGCTGCTTGTTCACACACCGGCTTTTTCAAGCCGTCAAACAGTTTTTGGAAAGCAACCGACCATTTTGGGCACGCAGAAACTCGCACATGGACATCATGCCCATGCACATCTCGCACATCATCATGGCGGTGCTGCGACGCTTCATGCTGCTTTCCTCCTCACTGTATTTTGCCGAAGCTGGGCGCATCATACCGCTTTTGCCGCAGAATGTCAACCCTTTTTGCACGTTTTTGTTTCTTTCTGCATTTTTTCCAAAAAGCCTACGGTGCTTGTAGGTGTTTTCGTACCATCTGCCATATCACAGCATATCACAGATTGTATCTTGCCAAAACCACAAGATGGTGTATAATGAGAGAAATCAATCCACAATAGGGAAGGGGTGAGCGCTGTGGCGTCCCATGTTTTTGACCTCATCGCGCAGGAGGAGCTGCGGCAGGAGACGACGGTGGAGCTGATCGCCAGCGAGAATTTTGCCAGCACCGAGGTGCTGCGGGCAGTGGGCAGCTGCCTGACCAACAAGTATTCCGAGGGATATCCCGCCCATCGCGCCATGGGCAATCAGGGCCGGTATTACGGCGGCTGCCATGTGGTGGACGAGGTGGAGGAGTACTGTATCGCCAAGTGGAAAGAGGTGTTTGCCACCGACTACCATGTCAATGTCCAGCCTCACAGCGGCTCGTCGGCCAATCTGGCAGCCTATATGGCGCTGCTTCAGCCGGGGGACACCGTTCTGTCCATGAGCCTTGCCAACGGCGGTCATCTGAGCCACGGCTCGCCGGTAAACTTCTCCGGTAAGCTGTATGATCTGCACTTCTACGATGTGGACGCTGACGGCTTCATCGACTACGACGGCATGGCCCGCATGGCACGGGAGATACGGCCGAAGCTCATCATTGCCGGCGCCTCGGCGTACAGCCGCATCATCGATTTTGCCCGCTTTGCATCGGCGGCGCAGGAGGTGGGGGCGTATTTCATGGCGGATATGGCCCACATCGCGGGACTGGTCGCAGCGGGGGAGCACCCCAGCCCCTTCGGTCTGGCGGATGTCATCACCTCCACCACCCACAAGACGCTGCGGGGCCCTCGCGGCGGCCTGATCTTCTGCAAGCCGGAGCTGGCAAAAAAGGTGGACAGCGCCGTGTTCCCCGGGATGCAGGGCGGCCCGCTCCAGCACGTCATCGCCGGCAAGGCTGTGGCGGCGGAGGAGGCGCTGACTCCCGCCTACCGCACCTATGCCCATCATGTGGTGGAGAACTGTAAGGCCATGGCGGCGGAATTCATGGCCATGGGCTATCATGTAGTCACCGGAGGCACCGACAACCACCTGTTCCTGCTGGACCTGACGGATACCGGCCTCACCGGCCGCGAGGTACAGGAGACGCTGGATCGCTGCGGCATCACGCTGAACAAGAACTGCGTCCCGGGCGACAAGCGCTCGCCCTTCCAGGCCAGCGGCGTCCGTATCGGAACCGCCGCCATGACCACCAAGGGCTATACGGCGGCGGATTTCTGCCGCGTTGCCCGCCGCATCGATGAGGTGATCCGCGGTATGATGGCGGAGAAGGCCGCACAGGCATAAGGCGTATCCTCATTGAGAGTAAAAATATCCCACGGCCGCGCCGTGGGATATTTTCATATGCCTGCTATGCCTTGGCCCCCCGCAGGAACCGCCGGAGGAACCACACGGCCATCACCGCGCACAGCGCCTCGGAGATCACCGGCGCGAACCAGATGCCTGTGCCGCCCACGGCGGCTGCCAGCAGCAGCAGCGCCCCAGCCTGGAACGCCAGCCCTCGGCCCACGGAGATAGAGATGGCAGCCTTCGGCCGCTCCACTGCCGTCAGGAAGCCGCCCATGAGGATGTTGCTTCCCAGCAGTATGTAGCACAGGCCATACCGCCGCAGCGCGCCGGCCGCGCTGCCCAGCAGCTCCGGCTTCTCCGCGCCCAGGAAGATCCCGGCGATCTGGGGGGCAAACACCATCACGCCGGCGAAGATCACCGCCGTCATGATGCCCACCGCCGTAAAGCCGTACCGCAGCAGCTTCCGGTAGCCCGCCGCATCCTCCTTGCCGTAGTGATAGCTGACCAGCGGCTGGCTGCCCTGCGAGATGCCCAGCATGGTGTTGATGATGAGGGTGTTCACATAGGCGATGATGGTGTAGCACACCAGTCCGTCGTCGCCGAGGCACCGGAGGATGACCCGGTTGAACAGGAAGATCATCACGCCGTTGCACAGCTCCGTTACGCCGTCGGCAAAGCCCAGCGGGATCAGCCGCTTGTAGATGCCCCAGTCCATCCTGAACTTCACAAAGTGGAAGGTGTTGTGTCCGCCCAGGAAGTGGCGCAGATAGATGATGCACGTCAGAAGCTGGGAAAGACCTGTGGCGAAAGCCGCGCCCCATACGCCCAGATTCAGCACAAAGATGGCGATATAGTCCAGCACGCAGTTGGCCAGACAGCCGGTGATGACCGTCAGAATTGCCAGACGGGGATAGCCGTCGGTCTTGATCAGCACCTCCATGTTATAGGAGATGATGAAGCACAGCGCGAAAGGGGCCAGGCCCCGGAGATAATCGATGGTATATTGATACGTTACGCCCTTTGCGCCCAGCAGCACGGCGAACGGCTCCAGAAATACGAAAACGAGGACAGTGATGGTCAGGCCGACGCACGTCAGCAGCACGATGTTCTGAGAGAACAGGCTATTGGCCTTCTCGCCTTGGTTTTGTCCCAGATAGATGGCGATGATGGTGCTGGTACCGACGGCGAAGATGACGCCGATGGAGAACAGCACATTGGTGAACGGTACCGCCAGATTCACCGCTGCCATGGCGTATTCGCCTACGCCCTTGGCGACCATCAGCCCGTCCACGATGGAGTACAGGCTGAAAACCATGAGGGATGCCACCGTAGCGGCTACGAAATGCAGGAATTGTGATAACAGACTTCGCTCATTGAGCATTTTGGATGAGGTTCCTTTCTTTTTGATTTCCGTTTCGGATATATAATTCTATTCTAACGAAAAAAAGTCGTTCTGTCAAATACTCTTGTCATGAATGGCAAGACAGTTTATAATGATCTTCATTAAAAAAACGTGGGGGTATTTTTATGGAAGCCTATGTAATGGACGCCTTTTCCGCCCGTCTGTTCGGCGGCAATCAAGCCGGCGTGGTGCTGCCGGACCGCCCGCTGCCCGATGAGCTGATGCAGCAGATCGCTGCCGAGTTCAAGCATTCCGAAACAGCCTTTGTGACCGTGGAGCCGGACGGCAGCGTGACGCTGCGCTATTTTACCCCAGCGGGGGAGGTGGAGCTGTGCGGCCACGCCACCATCGCCTCCTTTTCGCTGCTGCGGGCGCTGGGCCGCATCTCTGACGGCACGCTGACCGCCCGCACCAAGGCCGCCGAGCTGTCCGTTCAGGTGCGGGGCGACACGGTCTGGATGGACATGGCCCCGCCCCGCTGGCTCCGTGAGCTGACGGCGCCGGAGCTGCCCGCCCTCTACGGGGCCTACGGCCTGACGCCGTCGGACTGCCCCGACGGGCTGCTGCCTGCCATTGTGTCTACCGGCCTTGCGGACATCATGATGCCCGTCCGCGACCACGAGACGCTGCTGCGCGCCGTCCAGAATGAACCGGCGGTGACGGCTCTTTCCCAACAGTATGACGTCACCGGCGTCCATATGTTCTGCTTGGGCGACGGCTGCACCGCCTATTGCAGCAACTACGCGCCGCTGTACGACATTCCCGAGGAGTGCGCCACCGGCACCAGCAACGGCGCGCTGACCTACTACCTTTACCGCCGCGGTCTGGTGCAGCCGGAGGAGGAGAACGTCTTTTGGCAGGGCGAGCACATGCACCGTCCCTCGGAGATCCGCAGCCGCCTGTCCGTCGCCGGCGATGCGGTGTCCGTCCGCGTGGGCGGCCGCGCTGTCATGAGCATGGCCTGTGACCTGAAGCTGTAACAAAAGAGAGGGAGAACGCTGTGTTCTCCCTTTTTTTTGCAGTTTCACCAAAAAAACCGCAAACTATGCAGCGGGCATATTGTTTTTTCACGGAGAACTGGTATAGTAATCTTAACAATGTTTGGTGCCGCCGGTGTGCGGCGACAAGAGGGAGAGGATACTATGGCAAAACGGATCATATCGGTACTGCTGGCCCTGGTGCTGGCAGTCGGTCTGCTGCCGCTGGACCTGTATACCACCGCATGGGCGGAGGAGACGGATGCTGCGGCACGGCAGGAGAGCACGGAGCTGCTGGAGGGGTATTTCTACCAGCTGGCCGGTATGGACATTACCGACTATCGCGGCAGCACGAACGGCATTGTTATAAAGCCGAAGTACAGCGCCGGCGATAATCTGACCACCTCGGAACGTCAGGTGTATAACGCCATGAAGCCGGAGATCATCAGGGTGGCCAACGGGCAGCGCAGCGGCACCCGCTTTTCCGTGCCGACCTCGCTGGCCTTCGCCTCGGTCCGCAGAGTGGTAACGGCGCTGATGATGGATCTGCCCTACGAAATGTATTGGTTCGGCAAGTCGCTGAGCGGGGCCCTTGCATCTTCTGGCTACACCATCAGCCTGAAGGTGGCGCGGGATTTCCGCGGCTCCAACGAGTATACCACCAACATTCCCAATGTGCCGAACGCGGTGCGTGTGGCAAAATCTGTGGTATCCTCCAACAGCGGCAAGGGAGACTACGAGAAGCTGGAGGCCTATAAGGACTACATCTGTGCCCACAACACCTATAACTACGCGGCGGCCAGCGGAGGTAGCGCCCAATATGGCGAGAACCCGTGGCAGCTGCTGTGGGTCTTTGACAACGATCCCAGCACCAATGTGATCTGTGAGGGCTATTCCAAGGCGTTCAAGTACCTCTGCGACCTGACGAAGGAACAGTACGGCTGGTACGGCAGCGTGGAAGCGCGGCTGATCCTCGGAAGCGCCGGCGGTCCTCACATGTGGAATACGGTGAGCTTCCACGGCGGGAACTATCTGGTGGACGTCACCAACTGCGACGGCGGGTTTGACCTGTTTATGCGGGGGACTACCAGCCAGACGGCCGGCAGCAGCTATTGGATAGACAATATCTACTACACGCTGGACGACGATACAAGATCCGTATATACCCGTACGGAGCTGACGCTCTCCTCCACGGACTGCTCCGGCGTACCGAGACAGATCACCGGGATCAGGACCATTCTGCCTACCAACGACAATGTCGTGATCGGTGTTTCCTGGAATGCGGACAGCCGCGCCACAAGCTATACGGTCTATCGCAGAGAGTCCGGCTCGGCGCAGTGGCAGGTTCTGAAGAGCGGGATCACCGATACGCTTTACATCGACACAAAAGTTGAGCCCGGCATCACCTACTACTATACGGTGGAGGGCGTGAACGGCGCCTACCGCAGCCCCACCAAGGACGAAACAGGCGTTTCGGCCACCATCGCCATCAAGACCCCCGCCAACGTGACAATGATCGGCGCGGTGCCCTCGCCCAACGGCGTTACCGTCACATGGCAGGCGGCGCAGTATGCCAAGACCTATGTGGTCTACCGCAAGCCGGCCAACACCAATAGCTGGGCCATCATCGCCCGCTCCGTCGCCGGCACCAGCTATGTGGATACCGCGGCAGCGCCCGGTTCGCCCTATACCTACACGGTCCGCGGCGTGGCGGCGGACGGCAAGACCATGAGCAGCGGCTATGACCGCACCGGCGTCACCGCCACCGCCAGCAGGGAACCGGCAGACGTGACGCTCACCGGCGCGAGGATCACCGGCAGCGGCATCACCGTCACATGGCAGGCGGCCCTGAATGCCAGCACCTATGTGGTCTACCGCAGGACCGAGGGCACCGGCTGGTCCATTGTGGCCCGCTCCGTCAGCGGCACCAGCTATACGGACAACACGGCCGCTGCCGGTGTGCCCTATACCTACACGGTCCGCGGCTGCACCGCCGGCGGCGCCATGAGCAAGAGCTATGACCGCACCGGCGTTACCGCCACCGTGCCCAAGGCCGCGGATGACGTAACGCTCATCGCCGCGCGTATCAACGGGCGGCAGATCGTGGTCACCTGGCAGCCTGCCAACGGCGCCCACAGCTATGTGGTCTACCGCAAGGTCACAGGCACCAATAACTGGGCCATCGTAGCCAATTCCGTCACCGGCACCAGCTATACCGACGGCGCGGCGCAGGCGGGCGTGTCCTACACCTATACCGTTCGCGGCCGCGGCGGCGACGGCGTGCTCAGCAAGCACTACGACCCCGCCGGTGTGACCGCCGGTATTCCCGCCAACGTGACGCTGACCTCCGCCACGGCGTCCGGCACCGCCATTACCGTTGTCTGGCAGCCTGCCGCCAACGCCCAGAGCTATACCGTGTACCGCAAGGCCACGGGCACCAACAACTGGGCCATCATCGCCAAATCCGTGGAGGGCACCCGCTATACGGACGCCGCCGTGACGCCCGGGACCTCCTATACCTACACGGTTCGCGGCGTGGCCTCGGATGGCCGCTCCATGAGCCTTGGCTATGACGGCAGGGGCGTCAGCGCCGCTGTCAATACGACCCCCGCCAACGTGACGCTCACCGCGGCCCGCGCCGGTACGAACGGTATCACCGTCACCTGGCAGGACGCCAACGGCGCCGCCTCCTACACCGTGTACCGCAAGGTCACAGGCACCAACAGCTGGGCCGTCGTGGCCAACGCCGTCAACGGCGTCAGCTATACCGACGGTGCGGCGCAGGCGGGCGTGTCCTATACCTATACCGTCCGCGGCCGCGCGGCCAGCGGCGCCATGAGCCCCAGCTATGACCGCACCGGCGTCTCCAGCGGCATCCCCGCCGACGTGGCGCTCACCGCCGCCCGCGCCGGTACGGACAGCATCACCGTCACATGGAAGACGGCGGCCAACGCCGCGTCCTACGCGGTCTACCGCAGGACCGTAGATGAGCAGAGCTGGACGTGCCTCGCCGCGTCCGTGACGGGCACCAGCTATACCGATACCACGGCGGCGTGGGATGTGGACTATGTCTACACGGTCCGCGGCGTCCGTGACAGCGCTCTCAGCCTTGGCTGCGACGAAAACGGTGTGGCCGCCGGACTGTATACCGTGCCGGATGATGTGGTCCTGCTGGATGCCACGTCCAGCAAGGACAGCGTCACCGTCACATGGGAGCCTGCCGCCCACGCCCAGAGCTACCGCGTCTACCGCAGGGTGGACGGCGGCGTATGGGCAGTGCTGGCGGATCGTGTTACCGGCACCTACTTCCGCGATACCACCTTTGAGCAGGGACAGGCCTACTATTACACCGTCCGCGCCCTGAATCGCACCAGGATCAGCAGCGGCTACGACCGCACCGGCGTCACTGCCACGGCCTACTACCGCGGCACCTGCGGCGACAGTCTGACGTGGGATCTGGACCCCGAAACGGGCCTGCTGATCATCCGCAGCACGGCAGCCAACGCCGCCTGCCGGATGCCCGACTACACCGCCGCGTCCCCTGCGCCGTGGCACACCTCGCGGGAAACGGTCCGCACGATCCATTTCTGCATTGACAACGGCTGCACCCTCTCCATCGGCGCGGAGGCCTTCTCCGGCTGCGCCGCGCTGGAAACGGTGTACGGCCTGCCCGCCGGTCTGACCGCCATCGGTGCGGACGCCTTCTCCGGCTGCGCCGCCCTGACCGACGTGTACTACGGGGACGACGGCCACGCGTGGGAGCAGGTGACGGGCAGCGAGAATGCCCTGCCCGCCCAGACCAAGCTCCATACGGTGGGGAATCTGTACGAGAGCGGCACCCTGTCCAACGGTCTCCGGTGGGAGCTGGCGCTGACGAAGAAATCGGGCCTGCTGACCATCAAGGGCAGCGGGGCCATGCCGGACTTCCCCAACGGGGCCCGCACCACCGACTGGTACCCCTACCGGGACAAGGTGACGGTCGCCATCGTCTCACATGGCATCACCTCCGTGGGAGCCAACGCCTTCCGCGACAGCGCCGCGCTGGATCTGATAAGCATCGCCGGCAGCGTCACCTCCGTGGGCGACAATGCGTTCCGCGGCTGCTCCGCGCTGCGGAAGATAAAGTTCCGCGGCAAGGGCGCCGACTGGGATGCCGCCATCGCCGGTGCGGACACCGGCATCCCCAGCACCACCGTCGTTGAATACCTGAACGGCGCCTATGACAGCGGCACCTGCGGTCAGGACCTGACATGGACCCTGTCACCCGACGGCGTGCTGACCATCAGCGGTACCGGCAGTATGACGGATTATAGCAGTAAGAGTACGAATACCACCGACGATATATGGATCTCGACGGCGCCCTGGGCGGTCCATGCCGACCGCATCCGCCGCCTCGTGATAGAGGAGGGCGTCACCTCCGCGAGTAAGTATGCTTTCTGCGGCCTTACCGCGTTGACCGCTGTTACGCTCCCTGACAGTCTCAGCGCCATCGACTGGAATGCTTTTCAGGATTGCAGAAGTCTGACCGGCATCACGATCCCCAGCAGCGTGACCACCATTGGCTTCATGGCGTTTCAGGACTGTAGAGGTCTGACCTCCATTACCCTGCCCGACAGTGTGACCTCTCTGGATGACTCCGTATTTTGGGGCTGCAGAAGCCTGACCGCCGTCACGCTGCCCGCCGGCCTGACCTCTATCGGCGATTATCTTTTCGCTTACTGCACAAGTCTGACGAACATCACGATCCCCAGCGGCGTGACGACCATTGGCGAGTCGGCGTTCTACCGTTGCGAAGCCCTGGTGTCTATCGACCTGCCCAGCGGCGTGACGACCATTGGCGCATCGGCGTTTGCGTACTGCGAAGCCCTGACGTCTATCGCGCTGCCCAGCGGCGTGACCGCCATCAGCGACAGTACCTTCAGGGGCTGCGAGAAGCTGACCTCCGTCACGATCCCCGCACGGCTGAAGACCGTTGGCGCCTCCGCGTTTGAGAACTGCAAGGCCCTGACGGCCATCGACCTGCCCGACAGCCTGACCGCCCTTGGCGCCTCTGCGTTCAAGGGCTGCGAGAAGCTGGCCTCCGTGCAGGCGGCCTGCTCCGCTGCCATCGGCAAGGAGGCGTTCTCCGGCTGCACGGCGCTGACGGAGGTCTCCCTGACCGGCAGGAAAATATCACTGGAAAGCGGCGTCTTTTCTGGCTGTACATCCTTGAAGAAGCTGTCCATCACCGGCGCGGAATCGTCTGTCGGTGACGCAGCCGTGCAGTGCTGCCAGTCACTGACTGCTGCGGATCTCTCCGGCGTTGTCTCTGTGGGCACCAGCGCCTTTGAGGGCTGCACGTCCCTGACCTCTGTACGGCTGCCCAATGCCGCCTCTATCGGCGACGGGGCCTTTCGTGCCTGCGACGCGCTGGCGGAGGTGACCTTCCCCACGGTCAGCACTGTCATCGGCACCGACGCCTTCCGGGACTGCCCCGCGCTGACCGAGGCCAGAATCACGGCGTACAGCCTGACGCTGGGCCAGTCCGCCTTCTACAACAGCGGCCTGCAGTGGATCAGCATTACCGGTAAGATCACAGCCATCGAGCCGTGGACCTTCAGCGGATGCCCGCTGCGTGTCATGTGCATTCCCGATGGTGTCACCTCCATCGGTTACCGGGCCTTTTACAACTGCAAAGAGCTGTGCAGCATCTATATCCCGGACAGCGTGAAGTCCATTGACGACTATGCGTTCACAATGGAGGGGAGCCGGTACGACAGGCTTCGCGTATTCTATGGCAATGACCGGTACAACTGGAACACGCTGACCGCGGACCATACCTCCGGCCGGCTGAAATACGCCAGCGTGACCTACGGTTACGGCAGACTCAGCGCCAACGACATCAACGGCACCGGCAGCTGCGGCCCGTATGAAATGGGCGAGTACGACAAGGTGCAGTGGACCTACACGGCGGACGGCACGCTGACCATCCGCGGCAGCGGGCCCATGAACGATTTCCGGCGGATGAGCGGCAGCATCGGTTCCGAGTGGTACACGCGGCCGTGGACGGTCTACATGCCGGCGGTGCACAGCGTCGTGATCGAGGAGGGCGTCACATCCGTGGGCTCCTGCGCCTTCTGCGAAGACGGCGGACAGCTGGCCACTGTACAGCTGCCGGAGAGCCTCACCTTCATCGGACAGGGCGCCTTCGGAAGCTGTACGGCGCTGAGATCCGTCAGCATTCCAAAAAACGTCACCACCATCGAACATTCCGCGTTCAGCAACTGTACATCGCTGACATCCATCGCCATTCCGGATGGCGTCACGGCCATTGACGCCTTTACGTTCAGAGGCTGCACATCCTTGGGAACGGTCAAGCTGCCCGCCACGCTTATCTCTATCGGCGACGATGCCTTTTACGGCTGCACATCGCTGCGGACCGCCGATTTGCCTGCCGCACTTACCTCCATCGGCAGCGGTGCCTTTTCTAAATGCGCGCTGAAATCCGTCAGCATTTCCGACACGGTCACATCCATCGGCGGCAGCGCCTTCTCCGGCTGCGCGTCTCTGGCCTCCGTCACGCTGGGCAGCTCGCTGACCGAGATCCCGGCCGAAGCCTTCTACAACTGCACAGCCCTGACATCCATCACTATCCCGGAGGGCGTCACCACCATCGGTGAGTCCGCCTTTGCCGGCTGCACGTCTCTGGCGTCTGTTGTCATCCCTGACAGCGTCACCTCCATCGGGGAAAATGCCTTCAGCAGCTGTACGACGCTGGCCACGGTGAAGCTGGGCGGCGGCCTGACCAGCATCGAGGCGGGACTGTTTGACGGCTGCCCCATCACCGACCTGACCATCAGCGAGGGCGTTACCACCATCGGCGAACGGGCGTTTGCCGGCGGCAAATTCCAGAAGCTGACCCTGCCGGACAGCATCACGACCATCGGCCCATCGGCATTTTCGGGGTGTGCCGACCTGACATCCGTCACCTTCGGCAGCTCGCTGACCACCATTGAGGATCGGGCCTTCGCCAACTGCAAGCTGTATTCCGTCAAGCTCCCGGACTCGGTCCGCACACTGGGTGCATATGCGTTCAACGCCTGTGCATATATGACCGTGGTGTCCCTGAACAGCGTCACCACCATTGGTGAGCGTGCGTTCAGTGGCTGCAACCGTCTCAGCCACGCGGACATCCCCAAGACAGTCACCTCGCTGGGAGCCGGCGCGTTTGCCTACACACAGGCCCTCCTTAGGGTGGACGCCGGCAATCCCAATTACATCAGTGAGGATGGCGCGGTCTGGAGCAAGGACAAAACCGTACTGGTGGATGGCCGAATGATCACGGAGAATAATTACGTCATTCCCAGCACGGTGACCACCATCGAGTCCTATGCCTTTACCAACAACAACGAACTGCTCACTGTGAAGATCCCGGCCAGTGTCACAACGATAGGCACCTATGCCTTTACCTACTGCCGGAATCTGACCACCGTCACCAACCTCACCAAGGTCAGACGGTTCGAGGAAGGCGTGTTCTCGAATTGCTTTAGTCTCAGCAGCATATACGCCGGCGATGTCCACTATTTCGGCACCAAGGCATTCAGTAACTGCTCGAAGCTGAAAACGGTCTCTACCCGCGCCCTGCGGGAGATGGGTGACAGCGTGTTTTACAAATGCACCTCGCTGCAGGAGATCTCCATCCCCAACACGGTGAAGTCCATCGGTAAGCAGACGTTCTACGGCTGCAAGGCGCTGAAGCGCATCAGCTTCACCGCCTCCGTCACCGCCATCGGCGATGCCGCCTTCTACGACTGTAAGGCGTTGTCTGGCGTTTACTACGGCGGCACGGAGGAGCAGTGGAGCGCCATCGCCATCGGAGCCAACAACGGTTATCTGACCAATGCCGCGCGGCACTACAACAGCCTCTCGTTCTGATGCACGGACAAAACAAAAAGGAAGGACGCCCTCTCGGGCGTCCTTCCTTTTTGCTTCGTTGTCTCACACATACCGCTGGGAGTTGACATCGAACACGCCCCGGGTGGTGATACGCAGGCTGGGGATCACCGGCAGCGCCATGAAGCTCAGCGTCATGAACGGGTCGATGCCCTCGGAGACGCCCAACCCGTAGGCGGCAGCCTTGGCGGCCTCCAGATCGCGGTTCACGTTGACCAGACTGTCGTCGGACATGATGCCCGCGATGGCCAGCAGCACGTCGCCCTTCACCTGGCCGTCCTCCGCCACAGTGATGCCGCCGTGGTTCTGCACGATGTGGTTGGCGGCGAAGGCCATGTCCTCCTCATTGGTGCCCACCACGATGATGTTGTGGCTGTCGTGGCTGATGCTGGTGGCTACCGCGCCCTTCTTCAGGCCGTAGCCCTTGATGTAACCCAGACCGATGTGGTGAGTGTTCTTGTGCCGCTCAATGACGGCGATCTTCAGGATGTCGTAATCCACGTCGATGCGGTCGGTGTAGCCGCCGTCGGTGGTGGTGATCTCGCCGTTCACCATGCCGATCACCGCGTGGGGACGGTCGTCGGTGAAGTCCGCGGCGCTCAGGGATGCCACATGGAACGTGTCGTGGGCGCGGTTGACCAGATACGGGTCGATCTCCGGGGCGGGGAAGTCCGCCACCACGCCATTTTCCACCATCAGCACGCCGCGCTTGTACACCTTCTCGATGTTGAAGTGCTCAAAGTCGTCGATGATGACGAAGTCCGCCAGATAGCCCGGCGCGATAGCGCCGCGGTTGTTCAGCAGGAAGTACCGCGCCGCGTTGTGGCAGGCGGCCTTGATGGCCGTGATGGGGTCTGCGCCCAGCGAGATGGCCTTCTTCACGATGTAGTCGATGTGCCCCTTCTCCAGCAGGTCGTTGGGGTGCTTGTCATCGGTGCAGAACATACACCGCTCCACGTATTTGTCGCACAGCAGAGGGGCCAGCGCCTCCAGATTGCGGGCGGCGGTGCCTTCACGGATCATGATGAACTGCCCCCGCTCCAGCTTGGCAATGGCGTCGGCCAGATCATGGCACTCGTGGTCGGAGTACACGCCCGCCGCCACATAGGCGTTGAGATCGTTGCCCTTCAGGTCCGGCGCGTGACCGTCGATCTTCTTGTGGTGGGCCTGACTGGCCACGATCTTCTCCACCACCTGGGGGTCGCCGTTGATGGTGCCCACAAAGTTCATCATCTCCGCCAGCCCCTGTACACGGGGATGGTCATAGAACGAGTCGATGGCGCGGTAATCCAGATTGGCGCCGGACTCATCCAGCGGCGTGGCCGGTACGCAGGAGGGCAGCATGAACCGCACATCCACCGGCAGATCCTCCGTGGCCTGCAGCATATACTCGATGCCGTCGGTGCCCATGACGTTGGCGATCTCGTGGGGGTCGGTGATGACAGTGGTGGTGCCATGGGGCAGCACCGCCTTGGCAAACTCCGTGGGACTCACCAGCGAGCTCTCCAGATGAATGTGGGCGTCCACGAAGCCGGGCAGCACGATCTTGCCGCTGACGTCCACCTCCACCGCGCCGCTGTATTCACCCATGCCCACGATCAGGCCCTCCGCCACGGCGATATCCCCGTGGCACAGCTCATTGGAGAACACGTTGACGTAGGTGGCGTTTTTCAGCACCAGATCCGCCGGCTCCCGCCCTGCCGCTACCGCGATGACCCGCAGCTTCTTGTTCAGCTTGCGGTTGATCTTTCCGGCATAGCTCTCTTTCACAGACATATATTCCGACTCCTTTCAGGGCATCTCCACCAGAATGCCATTAGATTTGTTAATTCTAAATATTACCACAGCTTATCGTAAAAGTCTACCCTCCCAGTCATAAAAAAAGTGCGGCAGCCCTTGGGCTGCCACACGTTCTGCTTATGTATCCTTACTTCACGGTGCCATCGGCGTTGAACACCGGCAGAGGCGCCAGGAACCTGATGTCGCTGCGGTTGGCGGCATCGCCCTCGGCCAGCACCGCCACGCGGCCTGTCACAGTACCGCCTGCCAGCTTTACCAGCTCCTCCATGGCGTGGATGGAGCCGCCGGTGGAGATCACATCGTCCATCAGCAGGATGCGCTTGCCGCGGATCAGATCCGCATCGTCGCGGCCCAGATACAGCCGCTGGACTCCGGCGGTAGTGATGGAACGATCCTCCACATGGATCGGATCGGGCATATAGGCCTTGGGGCCCTTGCGGGCAATGAAGTAGCGCTTTGCGCCGCTCTGACGCGCCATCTCATGGATCAGGGGGATGGATTTGGCCTCGGCGGTGAATAGATAATCGTAGCTGTCCGGCTCCACCAGCGCCAGCATCTCGCGGGCGCAGGCCACCGTCAGCTCCGCATCGCCGAAGCAGATGAAAGCGCCGATGTACAGATCGTCGGTCACCTTACAAATGGGCAGCTCCCGCTGCAGACCGGCCACGGTAATGGGGTAAACAGGCATGATTCAAATCTCCTTTTGCAGCGCGGCGCAGCGTAGGGAGGCCGTCTGCCGTCATAAAATGGCGCTGCACATACAGCGACATTTTACATTATAGGATAATTTGGAAAAAAGTCAAGCGAAAGACGGCAGCGTCCGCGATTTTACGCAAAAAAGCGCCCATGCTTTAAAGTGCAAAAGCAGTCGGCATTTTGTGAAAAAAACCGCAAAAATAAGGGGCGTTTTGTGCGTGTCTGCGTGTATGAGTATTCAACAATATGCACAAAAAGGACGGCGGATTTTTTACGGCTGCGTGACGGGGATTTGTCCGCTAACCCCTTGAGAAAAAAGGAAATTGGTGTTATCATCGGAGACAGATGGAAGTATGGTATATGCCGTACTGACACAATTCCGAACGGAACATTTATTTGAGGAGGAATTATTTATGAATGCTTATCTGGCCAGCGTTCTGGAGAACGTCAAGACCAAGCATGGCAACGAGCCTGAGTTCGTGCAGACTGTCGAGGAAGTCCTGTCCTCTCTGGAGCCTGTGATCGAGAAGCACCCCGAGTATGAGAAGGTCGATCTGCTGGGCCGCATGGTCGAGCCCGAGCGTATGTTCACCTTCCGTGTTGTGTGGTGCGATGACAACGGTCAGTGGCACACCAACCGCGGCTGGCGCTGCCAGTTCAACGGCGCTATCGGCCCCTACAAGGGCGGCCTGCGCTTCCAGAAGAACGTGTATGAGGGCATCATCAAGTTCCTGGGCTTTGAGCAGACCTTCAAGAACAGCCTGACCGGCCTGCCCATCGGCGGCGCCAA
>CAKTOK010000034.1 GCA_934589835.1 uncultured Oscillospiraceae bacterium
CCCAGCTCGTCGCCGTTCTCGCGGGTAAAGACCTTGGTATCGATGACGATGCCGCTCTCGCCGTGAGGCACCTTCAGGGAGGTGTCGCGGACCTCGCGGGCCTTCTCGCCGAAGATAGCCCGCAGCAGGCGCTCCTCCGCGGTGAGGTCGGTCTCGCCCTTGGGCGTGACCTTGCCCACCAGAATGTCGCCGGCATGGACCTCGGCGCCCACGCGGATGATGCCGCGCTCGTCCAGATCCTTCAGCGCCTCCTCGCCCACGTTGGAGATGTCGCGGGTGATCTCCTCGGGCCCCAGCTTGGTGTCGCGGGCGTCGATCTCGTATTCCTCGATATGGATGGACGTGTACACGTCCTCCTTCACCAGCCGCTCGTTGAGCAGCACGGCGTCCTCGTAGTTGTAGCCCTCCCACGTCATAAAGCCCACCAGAATGTTGCGGCCCAGGGCGATCTCGCCCTGATCGGTGGCGGGGCCGTCGGCCAGCACCGTGGGATCGTCGCCGCCGTGGACCCGCTCGCCCACCGAGACGATGGGCTTCTGGTTGATGCAGGTGCCGTGGTTGGAGCGCAGGAACTTGATGAGCTTATAGTCCTTGGTCTCGCCGCTGTCATAGCGGACGGACACGCTGGTGGCGTCCACCTTGGTCACCACGCCGTCGCCCTCGGCCAGCACGGCCACCTCGGAGTCCAGGCAGATCTTGTGCTCCATGCCGGTGCCCACGATGGGGGCCTCCGGCTTCAGCAGGGGCACGGCCTGCCGCTGCATATTGGCGCCCATCAGCGCGCGGTTGGCGTCGTCGTTGGGCAGGAAGGGGATCATAGCCGTGGCGATGGACACCATCATGCGGGGACTGACGTCGATAAAGTCCACGCTGTTGCGGGGGACCTCCACGATCTCGTCGCGGTGGCGGCAGGTGATACGCTCGCGGGTCAGGCACCCGTTCTCGTCCACCGGCTCCGCCGCCTGTCCTACCACATACTGATCCTCCACATCGGCAGTCATGTAGGTGATGTCGTCGGAGACGCGGCACGTCTCGTGGTCCACGGCGCGGAACGGCGCCTCGATAAAGCCGTACTCATTGATGCGGGCATAGGTGGCCAGATAGGAGATCAGGCCGATGTTGGGGCCTTCCGGCGTCTCGATGGGGCACATACGGCCGTAGTGGCTGTAATGCACGTCCCGCACCTCCATGTTGGCGCGCTCGCGGCTCAGACCGCCGGGGCCCAGTGCGGACAGACGGCGCTTGTGGGTCAGCTCGGCCAGCGGGTTGGTCTGGTCCATGAACTGGCTCAGGGGGCTGGAGCCGAAGAACTCCTTGATGGCCGCGGTGACGGGCCGGATGTTGATGAGGCTCTGGGGCGTTACCACGTCCAGATCCTGAATGGTCATGCGCTCGCGGATGACCCGCTCCATACGGGAAAAGCCGATGCGGAACTGGTTTTGCAGCAGCTCGCCCACACAGCGCAGGCGGCGGTTGCCCAGATGGTCGATGTCGTCCTTGGTCACAAGGCCGTGAGCCAGCGCGTTCATATAGTTGATGGATGCGAAGATGTCGTCCACGATGATGTGCTTGGGCGCCAGATCATCGGCGTGCAGCCGGCACTGGGCGATGAGCTCCTCGCCGCTGTACTGGCCCAGCAGCTCCTGCAGCACGTCGTAGCGCACGCGCTCCTTGATGCCGCACTGCTCCCGCGGGTCGAAGTCCACATAGCGGGACATATCGCACATCTTGTTGGTAAAGATCTTCAGCGTCTCGCCGGACTCCAGCGCCACGGTGATCTCGTACACGCCCACGGCGTCCAGCTCGGCGCAGTCGGCGGCGGTCAGCACGTGGCCGTCCTCGAAGATGATCTCGCCGGTAGCGGGGTTCGCCACGGGCATCGCCAGCTTCTGGCCCTTGGCGCGGGACCAGATGGTCAGCTTCTTATTGAACTTGTACCGGCCCACCATGGACAGGTCGTAGCGGCGGGGATCGAAGAACAGACCCTGCAGCAGCGTCTCCGCGGAATCCACCGTGGGGGGCTCGCCGGGGCGCAGCTTGCGGTAGATCTCCAGCAGCGCCTCCTCGTAGGTCTTGCAGGTATCCTTCTCCAGCGTGGCCACGATGCGGCGGTCATCGCCGAAGCGCTCCAGGATCTCGCCGTCGGTCTTCAGGCCCAGCGCGCGGATCAAACAGGTGATGGGCAGCTTGCGGTTCTTGTCGATCCGGACCCAGAACACCTCGCTGGTGTCCGTCTCATACTCCAGCCACGCGCCGCGGTAGGGGATCACGGTGCTGGTCAGCAGGGGCAGATCGGTCTTGAGATCGATCTCCTTGCCGTAGTACACACCGGGGGAACGGACGATCTGGCTGACCACCACGCGCTCGGCGCCGTTGATGACGAAGGTGCCGCCATGGGTCATCAGCGGGAAATCGCCCATGAAGATCTCCTGCTCCTTGATCTCGCCCGTCTCCTTGTTGTGCAGACGGACCCGCACCTTCATGGGGGCGGCGTAGGTGGCGTCCCGCGCCTTGCACTCCTCCACGTCGTACTTGGGCTTCTCGTCCATGCTGTAATCAATGAAGCTCAGCTCCAGATTACCGGCATAGTCCTCGATGGAAGCCACGTCGGCAAATACCTCCCGCAGGCCGGTCTCCAGAAACCACCGATAGGATTTCTTCTGGATCTCCAGCAGGTTGGGCATTGCCATGACCTCTTCATGACGGGCGAAGTTTTTCCGCAGCGTCTTGCCGTAGTACTTGTCCTTAGCCATTCAACGATCACGCCTTTCTTTTTGTTACTTTCTGTCGGGACTGCGCCCGCCCTCGCCGAAACCGGACACAGTCCCGGAGGGCGCTCCGGCGTCGGCACGCACGGACTTGTTGGCGCTTTTTGTGTCCATGCTCTTGTATTCCGCCGCCGGTGATGGTATACTGTGGTCAGATGAAAGTGGGGATGTGTTTGTGTCCATCCTCCCAATATAAGCGCTTCATTATATCAAAATTTCCCCACGCTGTCAAGCGCTCTCCCGCGCCGGACGGCGCTTTTTTTCTGCCCTCACCCTCCCCAGCACAAAAAAGGTGCCCAAAGCCGCTGGCTTTGGGCACCTTTTTGTGCTGCACGTCCGCCGTCCGCATCCCTGCGGAGACCGTTCCGGCGCATACGCAGCCGCTCCGCTGGCCGGAGCCGCTGCGTACACGCCGGAGGGACCGCCTGCCGCACGGGGGTGGTCTCTCCGGCTGAGGGATGTGTACGTCTCTATAAAAAGGGGGGATAGAGTGCATTTCCTCGAAAAGCGCCGCGCGAAAAAAAGCAAAAGACCGGCTGCAACAGGACACAGCTTCTGTGCCGATTGCAGCCGGTCGATCATGCGGATAAGCTCCGTGCAGACACCTGGCTTTGCGTCCCGGCCTTTCGACCGGTTTGCCAAATCACTTTTCGATTGCCCCGACTATACCACAGTACGAAGAAATTGTCAAGCGGCATCCGCCATCTCTCGATCCCTTCAGGACAGCGCACGGCTCTCCAGACTGCCGCACAGGCTCACCGCCGCCTGACAGTTGTTGAGGAACAGCGCGTCCGTCACGCCGTATTCCGCCACCAGAGACGCGGTGCTGCCGCTGTATTCGCGGATATCCACCGCCACGATCCGCTGGTAGTAGTCGATCATATACGGCACAAAGGCGTTGCCGTAGGACTCCTTGAACACCAGCAGCGTCCTGCCGTTTGTGTTGTCCGTGTCGATGACTGTCAGCGGCTGATCGCCGCACAGGAACATCCCCGCGTAGCCGCTGGTGCCGCCGTTCACCGCCGTCCCGTTGTAGGCAGTGCCGCCGCGGTAGTACACCATGGCGTACCCCGTGTGGGGATAGCGGGCCACCGAGTAGTCGGGGTTGGTCAACAGGCAGTCCGGCTTTCCGGCATAGCCGTACAGCGAGCCGACATAGCCGGTACGCAGGCTGGTTTCATAGCTGTCCAGCTCCCACGCCGTCAGGCCGTTGGCCGCGCAGTAGGCCGCCGATGCGTAGTACGCTCCCAGACTGGTCCAGTGGTGATCCGTCCGGTAGAACAGATACTCGCCGCGGTGCTGCTCCATCTCGCCCATGGCGTCCACTGTGGCAACGGACGCATCCATCATCTCGTAGGTGGACTGAATAAAATCCCGAATGCTGTCGTGGGGGTCTGCGATGCTCGCCGGCGTCTCAAACGCGCAGTTCTTGGGCGTCAGCAGCGCCGATACACGGATCGCCGGATACGCCGCAGCAAAGCGGTTCACCACAGACGCATAGGCGCTGGAGCCGGTACTGTCCGGATAGAAGCACTCCAATCCGTAGTCGCCGCACACCAGCACATAGTTGGAATAGTAGGCCTCCAGCGTATTGTGGTAGTGTCCCGTATTCTCCGTCTCCGGCACCAGCTCCGCCGTACCGTCGGACTCCGCGCCGCCGCTTCCGGCGGCGATGTGCTGCCGTCCGGCGGGCACGATCTGCTGCCCGCAGCGGCGGCACGCCCCGTCCTCACCTACATCGTGGCCCAGTGCGGAGGCCATCACCGCGCCGCATACGGCGCAGACCTCGTCCTCCGTGCAGGTGGCCGCACCGCCGGAGGTGTGGGACAGCGCAGGGGTCAGCTCCGCCCCGCAGCGGGTGCAGACCTGCGCCGCGGCGCAGGTGGCCTCCGGCCCCGCCTCATGGCCCAGCGCAGGGGCCAGCTCCCTGCCGCACACCGTACAGACCGACGGCGTTGTGCAGGCGGCGGGCGCCGCCGCCTCGTGCCTGTGGCACCCCGTCAGCAGCAGCATTGCCGCCAGCAGGGCGCATAAGATCGTTCTTTTCATATCCCGTCCGCTCCCTCTCTCTGTGTGCGCTATTCCGCCTGCGGCTCCAGCAGCACCACGCTCTCCACGTTGGCCGTGCCCGGGAACATATCCACCGCCGCGGCCCGCACCGCCTGATATCCGCTTTCTCCGAACAGCTTCACATCCCGCGCCAGCGTGGCGGGGTCGCAGGAAACGTAGACGATACGGCGGGGCGCCATCTCCGCGGCTGCGCGGATCACCTCGGGGGCCAGCCCCTTGCGGGGTGGGTCCACGCAGATCACATCCGGCCGCAGGCCCCGTCCCGCCAGCTCCGCCGCCGCAGCCGCCGCGTCGCCGCACAGGAACTCCACGTTTTCCACGCCGTTGCGCCGCGCATTCTCTCTGGCGTCCTCGATGGCCTCCGGTACGATCTCCGCGCCGATGACCCGCCTCGCGTGCCGCGCCATCACCTGCGTGATGGTGCCCGCCCCGCAGTACAGGTCCAGCACCGTCTCCCCGCCGGTGAGTCCGGCGAAGTCCGCCGCCCTGCGGTACAGCACCTCCGCCATCTCCCGATTCACCTGATAAAACGACGGTACGCTCAGCCGGAATGTCAGGCCGCACAGGGTATCGGTCAGCACGTCCGCGCCCCACAGCGTCCGGTATTCCCGCCCCAGCACCGCGCCGCTGGTCTGGATGTTCACGCCCAGCACTACCCCCACGGCCTCCGGCGCCGCCTGCCGCAGCAGCTCCACCAGCTCCCGTTCGTGAGGCAGCTGCCGCCCGTTGACGATGACGCACAGCAGCGACTGTCCGGCCCCGTTGGTCCGGACATACAGATAGCGCACCAGTCCCCGCCGCGTCCGCTCATCGTAGCAGCTGACGCCGTACCGCGCCAGATACGTCCGCAGGGCCTTTGCCGCCGCGTCCGCCTGAGGCTTCTGGATGAGGCACCGCTCCACCGGCACCACCTGATGGCTCCTGGCCTTATAAAAGCCCACGCTGCCGTCGGCCCCCACCGGATACTGGCTCTTGTTCCGGTAGTGCAGCGGCTCTCCGCCGTCGATGCGCTCCACCGCCACGCTGCTGCCGCCGATGCGCCGCAGCGCATCCTGCACCCGCTGCCGCTTGGCGTCCAGCTCCTCCTGCCGGTCCATGTGCCGGAACTGGCAGCCGCCGCACCGGCCATAGTACGGGCAGTCCGGTGTCACCCGATGGGGCGATGCCGCGTGGATCTTCACCGCCTTGCCGAAGGCGGCGTTTTTCAGCACCTTCAGGATGAGGATATCGCAGTCCTCGCCCCGCAGTGCGCCGTGGACGAACACCGCCTGCCCGCCGATGCGGGCCACGCCCAGTCCCTCGGAGGTATACCCCTCGATGACCGCGCGGTAGATCTGATTCTTCTCCGGCACGGCTCAGAACTCGAACTTGCTGATGATCTTGCTCAGCGCCTCGGCAAAGGCGGCCAGCGTCTTGTTGTCCCGCCCCTTGCTGCGGCGGATGAGGCCGGCCAGCATATCGCCCAGCTGCACCAGCTTCTGATAGGCGGGCGTGGCCTTGGGCGCGCCGTCGTAGGCGCGGGCCTTGCGCTCCGGCAGATAGCCGGCGGCCAGCTTCCTGTCGGCGATCAGGTCGTACTCCTCGGTGTACTGGGGCGCGTGGGCCGCGAAGCCCAGCCCCTTCACCGTCTCGGCAAACACCGGCGCTACCTCGCGGTCGCCGTGCACGATGAAGACGTGCTTCGTCTTCTCCGGCGTGAAATGCTTCACCCAGTCCACCAGGTGATCGTGGTCCGCATGGGAGCTGAGCCCCTGGAAGTTCACGATCCTGGCCCGTACGGCGATTTCCTCGCCGAACAGCTTCACGCTCACCGCGCCGTCCAGCAGGTTCCGGCCCAGCGTGCCCGGGGACTGGAAGCCCACGAACACCACGGCGCTGTCCGGCCGCCACAGGTTATACTTCAGATGGTGGCGGATACGGCCCGCATCGCACATGCCGCTGGCGGAGAGGATGACCTTGGGCGTCTTGTCCACGTTCAGCAGCTTGGACTCCTCCACCGTCTCCGTCAGGTGCAGGCCCGGGAAGCTGAACATATGGGTGCCGTCCTGCACCAGCGCCAGCGCATCCTCGTCCAGATAGCCCCGCAGGTCGCCGCAGAAGATGGTGGTGGCCTTCTTGGCCAGCGGACTGTCCACATACACGGGGAAGTCCTTGACGGACGTGACCAGTCCCTTGTCCTTGATCTCGCGGATGAAGTACAGCAGCTCCTGGGTGCGGCCCACCGCGAAGGCAGGGATCACCACGTTGCCGCCGCGTCCCAGCGTCTCGTCGATGATCTGAGCCAGCTGGTCGGTATAGCTCCACACCTCCGTGTGGTTGCGGTCGCCGTAGGTGGACTCCATCAGCACATAGTCCGCGTCCGTATAGAACTGGGGATCGCGGATGATGGGCTGATCCACGTTGCCGATATCGCCGGAGAATACGATGGTGCGGGTCTCGCCGCCCTCGCGGCACGTCAGCTTGATGCTGGCCGAGCCCAGCAGATGCCCGGCATCGATGAACTCCGCTGTCACGTCCTCCGTGACCTGCACCTGCCGGCCGTACTCGCAGGGCTGGATAAACTCCCGCACCCGCATGGCGTCGGCCACGGTGTAGATGGGCTGCACCTCCGGCCGTCCGGCCCGCCTGTTCTTCCGGTTCTGATACTCCGCGTCCTGCTCCTGAATATGCGCGGAGTCCTGCAGCATGATGTCCAGCAGGTTCGCCGTCAGCCGCGTGGTGATGATGCGCCCCTCAAACCCGTTTTTGATGAGCATGGGGATGCGGCCGGAGTGGTCGATGTGGGCATGGGTCACCAGCACCACGTCGATGCTGCCCGGATGGAAGGGCAGCACGGCGTTGTCGATCTCATCGCGCCCCTGCTGCAAGCCGCAGTCCACCAGGATCCTCTTTCCGTTGACCTCCAGACAATGGCAGCTGCCGGTAACGCACTGGTCAGCGCCGTAAAAGCTCAGCTTCATGGCGGAAACTCCTTTTCAAGTTAATATTGAGATTATACCACAGCTTTCCGTCGTCAGCAACCGCAAACCGCGCGTCTTTGCCTGCCGGAGCCGCGCAAATTGTTCACAGAAATTCTTTTGCATTAGACAATCCGCTGTGCTATACTATATCAGTATTATTTTGTGCAAATATTCTTTTACGCAGAAAGGATCCAAAATATATGGGACTGTTTACCAAGGTTTTCGGAACATACAGCCAACGTGAGTTGAAGAGCATCTACCCCATCGTGGATAAGATCGTGGCGCTGGAGGACGAGTACAAGGCCCTGACCGATGCCCAGCTTCAGGCAAAGACGCCGGAGTTCAAGGCGCGCCTGCTGCGCGGCGAGACGCTGGACGATCTGCTGCCGGAGGCCTTTGCCGCCGTGCGCGAGGCGGCGGACCGCGTGCTGGGGATGCGTCCCTATCCCGTCCAGCTGGTGGGCGGCATCGTGCTGCATCAGGGCCGCATCGCCGAGATGAAGACCGGCGAGGGCAAGACGCTGGTGGCTACGCTGCCCGCCTACCTGAACGCGCTGACCGGCGAGGGCGTCCATATCGTCACCGTCAACGACTATCTGGCCAAGCGCGACTCCGAGTGGATGGGCAAGGTCCACCGCTTCATGGGCCTCACCGTGGGCCTGATCATCCACGACATGAGCAAGGAGGAGCGCCAGAGGGCCTATCAGTCGGACATCACCTACGGCACCAACAACGAGATGGGCTTCGACTACCTCCGCGACAATATGGCCATCTACGCCAACGAGCAGGTCCAGCGGGGCCACGCCTTCGCCATCGTGGACGAGGTGGACTCCATCCTCATCGACGAGGCCCGCACCCCCCTCATCATCTCCGGCATGGGCGAGAAGTCCACTCAGATGTACGATATGGCCGAGATGTTCGCCGCCCGCCTGAAAAAGTATGTGGTGGCGGAGACGGACGACAAGGAGGAAGAGGATACCGACATCGACGCGGACTACATCGTGGACGAGAAGGCCCGCACCTGCTCCCTGACGGCCCGCGGCGTCAAAAAGGCGGAGGAGTTTTTCCATCTGGACAACCTCTCCGATCCGGAGAACAGCACCACCGCCCACCATATCAATCAGGCCATCAAGGCCCACGGCATCATGAAGCGCGACGTGGACTATGTGGTGAAGGACGGCGAGGTCGTCATCGTGGACGAGTTTACCGGCCGTCTGATGTTCGGCCGCCGGTACTCCGAGGGTCTGCATCAGGCCATCGAGGCCAAGGAGCATCTGTCCGTCCAGCGCGAGAGCAAGACGCTGGCCACCATCACGTTCCAGAACTACTTCCGCCTGTACCGCAAGCTGTCCGGCATGACCGGTACGGCTCTGACGGAGGAGGAGGAATTCGCCACCATCTACGCGCTGGACATCATCGAGATCCCCACCAACCGGCCCATCGCCCGTATCGACAACGAGGACGCGGTGTACAAGACCGAAAACGGGAAATACCACGCCGTCATCCGTCAGGTGAAGGAGTGCCACGCCAAGGGCCAGCCCGTGCTGGTGGGCACCGTTTCCATTGAGAAAAACGAGCTGCTGGGCAAGATGCTGACCCGTGAGGGCATCAAGCACAATCTGCTGAACGCCAAGAACCACGAGCGCGAGGCGGAGATCGTGGCGCAGGCCGGTCAGTACGGCGCCGTCACCGTGGCCACCAACATGGCTGGTCGTGGTACGGATATCATGCTGGGCGGCAACGCCGAGTACATGGCCAAGAACGACCTGCGCAAGGCCGGACTCACCGACGAGCTGATCGCCGAGGCCACCGGCTACGCCGAGACGGACAACGAGGAGATCCTCAACGCCCGGAAGCTGTTCGCCGAGAAGCTGGCCCAGCACAAGGCGGAGATCGCCGGCGAGGCCGAGAAGGTCCGCGCCGCCGGCGGCCTGTTCATCATCGGCACGGAGCGTCACGACTCCCGCCGTATCGACAACCAGCTCCGCGGCCGTGCCGGCCGTCAGGGCGACCCCGGCGAGACGCGGTTCTACATCTCGCTGGAGGACGATCTGATGCGTCTGTTCGGCGGCGACCGCGTCACCTCCATTATGGAGCGCATGGACATCGACGAGGACACCCCCATCGAGAGCAAGATGCTCTCCCGTGCCATCGAGCAGGCCCAGACCACCGTGGAGAGCCGCAACTTCCAGACCCGTAAATCCGTGCTGGAATACGACGATGTCATGAACAAGCAGCGCGAGATCATCTACGGCCAGCGCAAGCAGGTGCTGGACGGCATGGACGTGAAGGGCATCATCATGAATATGATGAACGGCGCCATCTCCAACCTGGTCCACACCGCCTTCCTGGGCGCGGAGCATCTGGACATGGCCTCCTGCCGCGACCTGCTACGCAGCGTGGAGGGCGTCTACTTCCCCAAGTACACCGTGAAGCTCGACGAGACCCAGCTGAAGACCATGACCCAGCAGGACTTCACCGACCTGTTCACCGCCGCGGCCGCCGACTACTACGCCAAGAAGGAGGCGGAGATCACGCCCCCCATCATGCGCGAGCTGGAGCGCGTCATCCTGCTGCGGGTGGTGGATGAATACTGGATGGAGCATATCGACGCCATGCAGGACCTGCGGCAGGGGATCCGCCTGCGGGCCTACGCCCAGACCAATCCGGTGGACGCCTACAAGAAGGAGTCGCTGGAGATGTTCGAGGAGATGGTGGAGGCCATGAAAGAGGAGACGGTGCGCCGTCTGTACTCTGTGCGCCTGCGCCAGAACGAGGAGGTCAAGCGCGAGCGCGTGGCCTCCGGCATCACCGAGAATGTGGGCGGCGACGGCACGGTGAAGAAGCGCCCCACCCGCGTGGTCAAGGTGGGCCGCAACGATCTGTGCCCCTGCGGCAGCGGCCTGAAATGGAAGAAGTGCACCTGCAAGGAGTACCATTCCTGAGCCCCCTTCAGGCGATACGGACAAAACAGGAGGGCGGCGGCATCAGCCGCCGCCCTCCCTGCTTTCTTAAGGAGGTCTTATGTTCCACACACAAGTTGAAAACGGCGTCACCTTCCTGACCTCTGACACGCTGTCGGATGCCTCCCTGTGCCACGGCTTCTCCACCCGTCTGGGCGGCGTGTCCCCCGCGCCGTGGGACAGCCTGAATCTGGACGACCGGCGGGGCGACCCGCTGGACAACGTGCAGGAAAACTTCCGCCGGCTGTGCGCCGCGCTGGGCATGGACGCAGCCCGCGCCGTGCTGAGCCGTCAGGTCCACCGCGACGATGTGCGCGCCGTGACGGCGGCGGACTGCGGCAAGGGCCTGTGGGTCCCCCGGGACTACGACAGCGCGGACGCTCTGATCACCAACGTGCCGGACATCCCGCTGGTGGTATTCTCCGCCGACTGCAATGTGCTCCTGCTCCACGATCCGGCGGGCCGCGCCATCGGTGCGGTCCACGCGGGCTGGCGCGGCACCGCCGCCGGCATCGCCGCCAAAACGGTCCGCGCCATGATCGCCGCCTACGGCTGCGATCCGGCGGATATTCGGGCCGCCGTCGGCCCCGCCATCGGCCAATGCTGCTTTGAAACGGACAGCGATGTGCCTCTGGCGCTGCGGGAAGCGCTGGGAGACGCGGCGGAGCCGTTTATGACGTGGAACGGCGCCAAATGGCACATCGACCTGAAGGCCGTCAACGCCCTGTGGCTGCGGCAGGCCGGCGTCACCCATATCGACGTGTGCGATCACTGCACCGCCTGCCGCCCCGACCTGTACTGGAGCCACCGGAAAATGGGGCTGCGGCGGGGCGAGCAGGCCGCGCTCATCGCCCTGCGGGAGGTGACGCCATGAGCGCCGGTATTCTGAAGCGGGCGCTGGCCTGTATGCTGCTGGCGGCGCTGTCTCTTTCCGCCGCCGGCTGCACCGACTGGGAGGAGCTGGCCGATCCGCTGGGCGAGCTGTCGGACTTCTACCGCGCGGAGAACGAGACGCCGGAGCCGGAGCCGCTGACCACCTTCACGCTGCCCTATTTCGCCGGAGAAAGTCTGGATCCTGTGACCACCACGGAGACCATCCAGTCGGCGGTGGGGGCCCTGCTGTATGAGAAGCTCTTCGAGCTGGATGAGCACTTCGCCCTGCACCCCTTGCTGGCGGAGAGCTGCACCTACGACGCGGCCAGCCGCACCTATACCCTGACGCTGCGAAGCGGCGTCACCTTTTCCGATGGCACGGCTCTGACGGCACGGGATGTGGCGGCCTCGCTGGAGCGGGCGCGGCTGTCCCAGCGCTATGCCGCGCGGCTGGCGGACGTATCCTCCCTTCGCGTGCAGGGCGACGCGGTGCTGATCGCCATGTCCACCGAGCTTGCCACGCTGGCGTGGCGGCTGGACATCCCCATTGTCAAGGCGGGCACCGAGGACCGCACTGCGCCGGTGGGCACCGGCCCCTACGTTTTCCACAAGTCCGGCAGCGGAGCATATCTGGAAAAAAATGACAACTGGTGGCAGGCGAAGGCCCTGCCGTTGGACCGGCTGGAGCTGCTGCACTGCAAGGATCGGGATACCATGCTCTACGCCTTCTCCTCCCGGGAATTGCAGCTCCTGCCGCTGGATCTCACCGGCACCGGTGCGTCCGGCGTCTCCGGCAGCGGCGACTACACCGATGCGCCCACGGCGGTCATGCAGTTTCTGGGCTTCAACACCACCCGCGCGCCCTTTGACGACGCGGCCCTGCGGCAGGCCGTGAGCGCCGCCGTGGACCGGCAGGGTCTGGTGGACTCCTGCCTGCTGGGCCACGGGGCAGCGGCCCAGTTCCCTGTTTCCCCTGCCAGCGAGCGGTACCCCGCCGCGCTGGAAACGCCCTACGACCCGCTGGGGCTTCAGCAGCTGACCGCTGCGGAAGATCCTGCTGACGGCGGCGAAGGCACACCCGCCAACGGCGGCAGAAATGCCGGAAACACCAGTTATGACAAGGGCTTGCGGGATTCCTACGCAGGCGTCTCCGTGACGCTGCTGGTCAACGAGGAGAACTCCTTTAAGGTGGCCGCCGCGCAGGAGGTAGCCTATTCCCTGAGCCGCTGCGGCCTGACAGTGACGGTGGAGACCGCGCCGTGGGAGACGTATCTCCAGCGGCTGGCGGACGGGGATTTCGACCTGTACTACGGCGAGTGCCGCCTGACGGCGGACTGGGATATTCTGGAGCTTGTCGGCACCGGCGGGGCCTTGAATTACGGCGGTTTTTCCGATGAGGAGACGGACCTCCTGCTGGCGGCCTGCCGCACGGCGGGCGAGGCGGAGCAGGAGACGGCGCTGACGGCGCTGTGGCGGGCGCTGCTGGAAAAAATACCCATTGCGCCCCTGTGCTTCAAGTCCGATTCCGTGCTGACCACCGCCGGCCTTGTCGAGGGGCTGGTGGCTACGGAGACAGACCCGTTCTACTCGCTGGAGCAGTGGACTGTTCATTTAAGCGGCGGCAAATCGACGAAATAACGAAAATTTTACTTCCGGTTTATTTCCGGTTTTTCTTCCTGATTTGCTTCATGATGAAGTTCCTGATTTTGTCGAAAAGAGGCAAACCGGCGCGAAACCATTACAGCACGACAACACGGCGCTCCGGCCATGGCCGGAGCGCCGTGTTTCTGTTGTCTGCGTTTTTTCGGCGCTGTCTGTGCGGCAGGTCAATACTGGCGGACGACAGCCGTGACCTTGCCCAAAATGGATGCCTCGCGGCCATCGATGGGGCTGTATGCCTCGTTCTCCGGCAGGAGCCACACCTCGCCGTTGCGGCGGGACAGGCGCTTCACCGTGGCCTCGTCGCCCAGCAGGGCCACCACGATCTCCCCGTTGTGGGCCACGGGCTGCTGGTGGACCACCACCAGATCGCCGGGCAGGATGCCGGCGTTCCGCATGGACTCGCCCCGCACCCGCAGGGCAAAATACTCCCCCTCGCGGCCGTTGGTGTCGAAGGTCAGGTAGTCCTCAATGCACTCCTGCGCCAGAATGGGGGCACCGGCCGCCACCGTGCCCACAATGGGCACGCGGCCCGCCGGCAGCTCCGGCTCCGCCGGTGCAGGCGGGGCGGCGGGAGCCGGCGCAGACTGCGCCCCCTCCAGCGGGGCCAGCGTCAGGGCGCGGCCCTTGCCCGCGCCCTTGGTGAGCACGCCCAGCTCCTCCATGTGCTTCAGGTGGAAGTGGACCGTGGAGGGAGAGCGCAGGCCCACCGCCTCGCCGATCTCCCGCACGGAGGGCGGATAGCCCTGCCGCCGCGTGGTCTCCGCGATGAAATCGTAGATCTTCTGCTGCATTTTTGTCAGCTTTGCCATGTGGGATCCCCTTTCTTCCGCCATGGTTTCGTTCTGCTTTGCTTTATTTTACCACAGCGCGCCGCGGATTGCAACATTTGTTCTATCTTTTTTCGGGCAAATTGGTGAAAAAATCCGCGGTTCCCTCTTGCATTGGGGCTTGTGTTGTGGTAAAATCGTGTGTACTGTGAAATGTGTGCCCTGCGGCACGGAATATATGTGGAGGTTCCCGCTATGCTGATTTTCGTTACCATTTTGCAGCTTCTGGCTGCTTTGATCCTGATCGCCATCGTGCTGTTCCAGTCCGGCAAGAGCCAGGGCCTGTCCGGCGCCATCGGCGGCATTGCCGACAGCTACATGGCCAAGAGCAAGGCCAAGAGCATTGACGCCAAGCTGGCCAGGGCCACCAAGTGGGTGGGCGCCGTCTTTGTCGTGCTGACGCTGGTCATCAACTGCATGCTGGCTGCCGGTGTGTAAGAAAAGCGAATGTGAAATGAGTCCCGAAGCGATGCTTCGGGACTCATTTTTTTGCTGTCAGCGGGCGCAGCGGTAGGTGACGCCTGCCTCCGGTGTGATACCCTTCAGGGCCAGCAGCTCCGCCACGGTGACGAAGACATAGCCCTGCTCCTGCAGATGCGGCACGGCACGGAGCACGGCGTCCACCGTGTTCTGATAGCGGTCGTGGAGCAGGATGATGTCGCCGTCGGCGGCCTGCCGGTAGATGATGTCCACGATCCTGTCGGCATCCTTGCTTTTCCAGTCCTCGGTGTCCACGGACCAGTTGACCAGCGGCACGGTCAGGGCGGCGGCCTCGGCAGCGGAGCACAGGCCGTAGGGCGGGCGAACCCAATAGGTCCCCTCCCCCAGCAGCTCTTGCAGCAGGTCGTCGTTCCTTTGCAGGTCGGCCAGCGCCTGGGCGTAGGTGAGGGAATCCAGCTGAGCGTGGTCGTAGGAGTGATTTCCCACCTGATGGCCCTCGGCGGCCATGCGCGTGACGATGTCGGGATCCTTGACGGTCTGGCAGCCCACCACGAAGAAGGTGGCGCGTGCCCCGCAGGCGGCCAGCCCGTCCAGCAGGCGGGGCGTGCAGCGGGGCGAGGGGCCGTCGTCGAAGGTGAGGGCCACATATTTGGGGGCGGCGGGGTCGCTCTCCGCCGCGGCGGACAGCGCCGGCAGGGCGGCGTGAGGCGCGGCGGGGTCATAGGGGCGAGCGCAGGCGGCGCACAGCAGGCACAGCGCGGCCAGCGCGGCGCAGAAAAGTTGCTTCATCCGATCACCGGTGGGAGTATATGCGGGAGCGGCGGGGGGTATGCCTCTTTCTTTATCGAAAGAAAGTGGCCAAAGAACGACGTAAGGGAAAGGGGAGGTTTCGCGCTGCGGGCGCGGGGCGCTTCCTTTATTGCCTCCGGCGGCCCCATTTCTTTCAGCAGCGAAAGAAATGGGGGAAAGAACGCCGCCAAAAACCCATGGTTTTTGGATTTCCTTCCGCCGCTGGCCGCCGCGTTCTGATCCGTCCGAAATGTTGCATCGACTTCTTTCTCTGAGCGCTGCCGCTTTTGCTCTGAAATGTAGAACTGCACACTCCTACATTTTGCCGCATGAGCGGCAGCGGGGATAGCCGCAGAAGCAATTCTACATTTAGAGAGGTTTACAACGAGCCAACAGCGCGAGGAACGCAAAAGAAGAAAACGCCATGTGCGGGGCGCGAGCGGATTTTCAAACCGCAGGTTTGAACGGCGTTTTTGCCCACTTTTGCCGACGGGGGCAAAAGTGGGTCGCGCCGGAGCGCGAAACCTCCCCTTACAGGCTGCGGCAGCCAAAAGTGACCCGTGCCCGCAGGCGCGGAACAGCCTCTGCGCCCGCAGACGCGGAATCCGCGGTGGGGAAAATGAGACAAAGGCCACCGCTTCGCGGTGGCCTTTGTCGGTGTGATGTCATCCCAAGGGGAGATTGCGGTGGCGGCGGTCGAGGATCAGCTTCTTGCAGGCGGGGCAGTCCCACGCTTCCGCTTCCGCGCCGGCAAAACCGCCGGCGGCGGCGATGCAGCGCAGGTCCGTCTCGCCGGAGGCGGCGGGGTCCGGCTCCCACCAGATGTCGCTGCGGCGGCTGCGGAGCCAGCCTTTCTGCATTTCACCGCCGCAGTAGGGGCAGCGCAGGTTTTCCATGGGATCGCTCCTTTCTGTCAGGTGAAGCACTCCGTCAGGTCTACGGAGATGATGCCGCCGGTGCAGAGGATGTCGCCGTCGATGTCCTCCAGCACGTCGAATTGCAGGACAATGGCGGCAGCGCCGTCCTCGTCCAGCTGGGTGCGGTCGTAGGTAAAGGCCGTGGTATCGCCCTCCTCACGGAAGGACATGGGGTAGGCGCCGTGGCTGCTGCCGTTGCGGTACTCGGCGGTCAGCCAGGGCAGCAGCGCCTCCTGCGGCAGGCCCTCCACCGCGATGTCAATGGTATCATCGGCGATGCTGATCCCGGTGACGGTGACGCTGTGATCCAGCAGCGTGAAGCGATCGCCCAGCAAATAGTACTCATCCGTGGGCTGGATGGGAATGGCAGGCTCCTCGGCGGTGTCAACGGACCATTCCGGTTCCGGCGCAGGCTCGTGGTACCTGTCGATGTGACAGGAGTTGAGGAAGGGGGGCAGCAGAACCAGCAGGGCAACGGCCACGCCGATCAGGCCGTCGCGCTGCTTCTTTCCCAGGTGCCGGAGCTTATCCAGCAGGCCCTGGGCGTCATCCCGCACGGCGGACCAGTCCCGATGGAAGCTGCGGACTCGGCCGCCGGGGCGGGTCTGGTCCTCGAAGCAGGTCTTCTGCTCGTAGCAGACCTTTTTGCCGCGGTGGGGCGGCACAGCGGCGGAGCGCGGGTCCAGATCGTGAACGGTGCCGTCAGCGTCTACCCGCTCGCGGCGGGGCGGGCGGTTGTAGGCGCCGCACTTGGGGCACAGGCCCTGCTTTTCATAGTCGTAGCTGCGGCCGCAGGCGCGGCAGCGGATGGCAGACATGGCGGTCCCTCCTTCACGGTAGTTGCTGGGTCTATTATACAGGCAAGGCGGGGGTTTTGTCTATCAACTTCAGGTTGCGGGGGAAATTTTTCGGGGGCGGCGCGCAACCTCAGGTTGGCAGGGCGCGAAAAAACGCCCTTTCCCATAGCAGCGGCCATGGGAAAGGGCGTTTTTGCAGCTTTGACTTCGCTTATTTCACCAGCTCGATGACAGCGGTCTCCGCAGCGTCGCCGCGGCGGACGCCGGTGCGGGTGATGCGGGTGTAGCCGCCGTTGCGTTCCGCGTAGCTGGGAGCCAGCTCCTTGAACAGCTTGTTGGCCACGTCTTCGCGGGTGATGAAGCTCAGCGCCTGACGGTAAGCAGCCAGATCGCCCTTCTTGCCGAGGGTGATCATCTTTTCAGCCAGGGGCTTGATCTCCTTGGCACGGCTGATGGTGGTCTCCATGCGGCCCTTGTCCAGGAAATCGGTGACCTGCTGACGGAGCATCGCCATACGCTGATCGGTAGTCTTACCGAGCTTACGAGT
>CAKTOK010000035.1 GCA_934589835.1 uncultured Oscillospiraceae bacterium
CCATCAAGGCCATCACCGAGGCCGAGGCCTATCACGGCCCGTCCCTGATCATCGGCTACAGCCCCTGCGAGATGCACAGCATCAAGGGCGGCATGATGAACTGCCAGAAGGAAATGAAGAAGGCCGTGGAGTGCGGCTACTGGAACCTGTTCCGCTACAACCCCGAGGGCGAGAAGAAGTTCACGCTGGACTCCAAGGCGCCCGCCGGCGGTTATCAGGACTTCCTGATGAACGAGGCCCGCTATTCCCGTCTGACCCGCGAGTTCCCCGAGCGCGCCGATGTGCTGTTCAAGCGCAACGAGGACGAGGCCAAGGCCCGCTACGAGCATCTGCTGAAGCTCATCGAGATGTACGACAAATAAGAGCGTACCGGCCGGACAGCCAAAGCAAACACGAAAAGGGACCGCCGCGCGGAAGCGCGGCGGTCCTTTTGTGCGAGCGGAGTGGGCTTTGCGGAGCGGTTTTTTGCGCGGCGGGGCAGCTTCAGAGGACAGAAGGGCCTCTGCGTGGCGGCAGGTGACGGGCGGGGCAAAAAATGGAGAAAATTTCCGTGCGGATATTGACGCTGCGGCGAAAGGCCGCGTATAATGAGGCCATATTTTGTGTGCGAGGGAAGTGCCATGAAAGAGAGAGTGATCGCGCTGCTGCTGGCTGCGGCGGCGGTAGGCGTGCCGTCCTGGCTGGGGCTGAAGCTGGCGGGGCCGCGCCCCGCGGCGGAGGAGCCGGTGCTGACGGCGCTGGCGGCCCGGACGGACGCCGTGGAGGAGACGGTGCTGACCGCCGCCGTGCCGCTGGCGGCGGCGATGGAGCAGCTGCGGTCAGACATCGCCGACATGGCGGAGAAGACCATGCACCTGACGCCGCCGGCGGAGATCGACCTGAGCTGGTGGCAGTCCCACTACAAGGACATTATCGGGTATGTGTACAGCCCGGGCACACCCATCAGCTATCCCATCGCCTACGACGGGAACAACGAGTACTATCTGCACCACGATCTGTACGGCAATTACAGCGAGTATGGCACCATCTTTCTGGACGCCCGCGTGCCCAGCGATTTCAGCGGGCAGAACAATATGCTGTACGGCCACCACATGAGCGACGGGACCATGTTCGCGTCCATCTCCGGCTACAAGCAGCAGTGGTATTACGACGCGCACCCCAGCTTCTATCTCTATACCAACGAGGGGACGTATCGGGTGGATCTGTTCGCGGGGCTTATCGTCCCCGGGGAGCACGAGATCTTCAGCACCACCTTTACGCAGGCGGAGCTGGAGCGGTTCATCAGTCAGTCCACGTTTTACGCGGGGCGGGGCGTGCCCACGGGCCGCATCGTGGGGATGTGCACCTGCTCGTATGAGGCGGAGAACTATCGGTATGTGGTGCTGGGCGAAATGACGCTCTTAACGGAAACGGAAGGGATCGGGCAATGACGGAACAGGAACGGATGGACTGGTATGCGGCCGTGCAGGCGCGGGCCAATCAGGAGGGCACCTACGCCGTGGACGGCGGGATGCGGATCGAGGAGCTGGGCGACGGCTGGGCGCGGGGCACCTTGCAGCTGGCGCCGCGGCACGCCAATCCCATGGGCATCGTACACGGCGGCGTGTACTTCACCATGATGGATCAGGTGGCCGGTACGGCGGCCTGCACCGGCGGCGGCCTGTGCCGCACCGTCAACTGCGAGGTGCGGTTTCTGGCGGCGGCGCAGGGGGACCGGCTCATCTCACGGGCGGAGGCCGTCCGCATGGGACGCAGCATCGCCGTGATACGGGCGTGGGTGGAGGACGCCGCAGGTACCGTGTGTGCCGACGGCGTGTACACCTTCCGCATGAAGCAGCCGGAATAGGAAAAACGGGACCGCCTCCCTTGGGAGGCGGTCCCGTTTCTGGCGTTGCTCAGAACAGCAGGCCGTATCGGGCGGAGAGGGGCAGCAGAGCCTCCTCCGGCAGCGCGCCCTCATACAGGGCGCGGCCCTGATAGACCCGCAGGGCCGCCTCCAGCACGGCGGCATCATCGCAGACCAGACACAGCGGCTTGGTCAGCAGGTACTGGCACTGTGCCAGCGTGTCCACGTCCGCGGCGCGGGTCAGGCACAGCGCCGTCAGGGGGGCGGGGGACGCCGCATCGTCGGCCAATGCGTCCTCCAGCGCCGGTGTGACCGTCAGGACGGGGCCGTGGGCGGCATCGGCGGGCAGGTAAAACGGCAGCCGTTCGGTGGCGGCGGGCAGCAGCTCCGTGTGCAGCGGGGCGGGGGGCGTGACGGCAGCGCCGTCCAGCGCACGGCGCAGGGCGGCGATGTGCGCCGCCGTGGTGCCGCAGCAGCCGCCGAAGATCATGACGCCCGCCTCCAGCATGGCGGGAACCAGCGCGGTGAACTGCTCCGGCGGGCAGTCGTATACCGCCTTGCCGTCCACGATCTCCGGCATACCGGCGTTGGGCTTGGCGATCAGCGGGATGCGGGCGTATTCCCGCAGGCGGCGGAGCTGGGGCAGCATCTGCTCCGGTCCGGCGGAGCAGTTCAGGCCGAAGGCGTCGATCCCCATGCCCTGCAGGACCGTGAGGGCGGCGGTGACATCGGTGCCGGAGATGCTGCGGCCGTTCTCATCGCAGGTGAAGGTGACGAAGATGGGCTTGTCGCTGACGCGGCGGACGGCCAGCACGGCGGCGCGGGCATCGGACAGGGTCATCATCGTCTCAATGACGTACAGGTCCACGCCGGCCTCCTCCAGACCCTGGACCTGTTGGGCGTAGTCGTCCACCAGCTCCTCGAAGGTGGCGGCGCCCAGCGGGGCCAGAAACAGACCGGTGGGGGACAGATCGCCGGCCAGCAGGGCTTTCCCGCCGGCGGCCTCCCGCGACAGGGCGGCCAGACGGCGGTTATAGGCGGCGGGGTGGTCCGTCATGCCATGCTCCCGCAGCTTCTGCTGGTTGGCGCCGAAGGTGGGGGTGTAGAGCACCTGACTGCCGGCAGCCACATAGCCGCGCTGGATGGACACGAGGGCGTCCGGATGGGCCAGCACCCACTGCTCGGTGCAGACGTCGCCGGTGCAGCCGCGCTTTTGCAGCTCCGTACCGGTGGCGCCGTCCAAAATAAGAGGAAAACGAAGCTCCATATACATACCTCCGTGTTGAGATGAAAAAGAGCCGCGCCGCGGCAGGGCGGCTCTTGACAGGGAAAAGCGGCTTTTTTATAATAATATCTACTTTAAGCAGGACAGAGATGTTTTGTCAAGAGCCTTGTGAGGTGAACGTGCGATGATGACAGCCAGAGAGAACTTTTTGGCGCTTTTGCAGCCCGATGGGCAGCCAGACCGGCAGCTGCGGCAGTATGAGGCGCTGCAGATGTGCGTGACGGACCCCATCAACACCTATCTGCGGGGCAACCGGAAGCGGGGGACCGTCAGCGTGGACCGATGGGGCACCACCATCAGCTTTCCGGCGGACGCGCCGGGGCCGATGCCCCTCACCGGCGACGGTCTGGCGGTGTGCCCCGATGTGACGCGGTGGCGGGAGACGGTCCATGCGCCGGAGCTGGCGGCCAACTGTACCGAGGGCTGGGAGCAGTGCCGGACCGAGGCGCGGCAGGCCTGCGGGCAGGAGAAGCTGCTGGCGGGCTTCATGGGCACGGGCATTTTTGAGCAGTGCCACTTTCTGATGGGCTTTGAGGACACGCTGACCAACCTCTACGAGCATCCGCAGGAGATGCACGAGCTGATCGAATACATCACCGAGTACCGGCTGGGCTATGTGAAGCTGCTGATCGACCGGCTGCAGCCGGACGTCATCTTTTCCCACGACGACTGGGGCACAAAGGACGCGCTGTTCATGAAGCCGGAGATGTGGCGGGCGTTTTTCAAGGAGCCGTACCGCCGGTTTTACGGGTATATCCGGTCCCGTGGCTGCATCGCCATCCACCACGCCGACTCCTATCTGGCCCCCATCGTGGAGGACATGGCGGAGATCGGCATTCAGGTGTGGCAGGGCGTGCTGCCGGAAAATGACATCCCCGCCTTGCAGCGGCGGCTGAAGGGGAAGCTGGTGCTGATGGGCGGTATGGGCGCGGCCATCGACCGCGCCGACGCCGGGCCGGAGGAGATCCGCGCCTATGCGGCGCGGCGGCTGGCGGAATGCTGCCCGCTGGGACACTTCATCCCGTCTATCACCTACGGCCTGCCGGGGACGGTGTATCCCCATGTGGACAGGTATATCAACGAGGCCATCGACGACTACAACCGACGGCTGCATCTGCCGCGCTTCGATCTGCCGCCGGTGCCGCGGCGGGTGCGGGAGACGCAGAGCCATGCGGCGGAGCAGCCCCGGGAGGAAGGCGACGGCGTGCTGGCGCGCATGGCCGCCGCCTTGCAGCGGGGACAGCAGAAACGGGTGCTGGCCCTGTGTCAGGAGGCGCTGGCGCAGGGCGTTACGGCGCAGGAGATCCTGTCCGGCGGGCTGGTGCGGGGCATGGACCGGCTGGGCGAGGATTTCTCCGCCAGCCGCGCCTTTGTGCCGGAGATGCTGATGGCGGCGCGGTGCATGACGGCGGCGCTGGAGCTGCTGAAGCCGCAGATGAGCGGCAGCGGCGCGGCCCAGCTGGGACGCGCCTGCATCGGCACGGTGCGGGGCGATATGCACGATATCGGTAAGAATCTGGTGAAGATCATGATGGAGGGCAGCGGCATCGACGTGGTGGATCTGGGCGTGGACGTGGCGCCGGAGCGGTTCGTGGAGGCGGCGCAGGAGTACGGCTGCGGCGTGATCGCCTGCTCGTCGCTGCTGACCACCACCATGCAGGAGATGCGGGACGTGGTGCGGCTGGCCGAGGAGAAGGGCATCCGCCAGAAGGTAAAGATCTTTGTGGGCGGCGCGCCCATCAGCCAAAGCTTCTGCGATGAGATCGGGGCCGATGTGTACACCGAGGACGCGGCGGCAGCGGCCCGCGCGGCAGCGAGGCTCCTGCGGGAGAGTAGGTAAAAAACGGATAAAAAGGGTCCCCTGCCATCGGCAGGGGACCCTTTTGGCGTGATCACATATCGTGGATGTCCTTGAGCAGGTCCTCCAGAGACATGGTGCGGACGTCCGCCTCATCCTTGGGAGCAGGCTCATCCGCCAGCGTGCGGGAGACGGTGTCCTCTACCGCATCGCGGACGGGCTTGACCGCCGGCTTGGGGGCGGGGGGCGGCACGGGCGTGTCGTCATCCAGCGGGATGTCGAAGTCCTTCCAGTCCCGGGCCTTGGGGGCGGGAGCCTTTGCCGGCTCCGGCTGGCGGGGGACGATGCGGGGCGTGGAGCGGGGCCGCTCCGGCGCGGGGCGGGGGCGCTCCTCCGGCCGATGGTCACGGCGGTCGCGGCGGTGGTCGCGGTCATGACGCCGGTCATCGCGGCGGTCGGGACCGGCGGGGCCGCCGTCATCATCGCCGTCATCGCCTGCTCCGGCGGTGCTCCGGCCGATGAACAGGCCCAGCAGGAACAGCAGCACCACCAGCAGGAACACGCCGCCGCCAGCTGCTACCAGCGTGCGGACCTCGCCCAGCAGGGGCAGCTTGACGTTCACGGGGATAGAGAGAGTGGGGACCTCCGGCTCCGGCTCCACATCCGGCGCGGGGGCCGGCTCCGTCACGGAGACGGTGGGCAGGACGCCGGTATAGGCGGGCATCCGGAACACATGGATGGTGTATTCCTTCTTGGTGGTCTTGTCCTCGGCGGTGCAGGTGACGACAAGGGCGTTGTCGCCCTCCTGCTCCACGGTCTGCTCGCCGGTGCCGGTGACGCCCTCGGCCTTGCTGCTGGCGGCAGCGGCGCTGAGGGTGACCTTCTGCGTCTCGAAGGGGACGTAGGCGATGTAGTCCGTGACATCGGCGCTGAACGCCGGGCTGAGGGCGGCGCCCTCGATGGCCAGCGAGGACAGGGAGGCGTCGTCAGAGGGCTTGTAGTTGGGGTCCTGCTCGCGGGTGACCTCGATCACATAGGAGCGGGTGGCACCGTTGGCGGCAGTGACCTTCAGGGTGATGGTATTGACGCCCACGGCCAGATCGTTGCCGCTGATGGTGACGCTCTGGCTCTTGTCAACACGGTTATAATCCAGATTCAGCTTGGACACGCTGTAAGGGACCTTCGCGGTGTAGAAGGTGGTATTGGGGGAGAACGCGGGGGACAGCGTGGCGTTGCCGCAGATGATGGCGGACAGGGAGCAGTCGCCGCTGGGAGCGGCGGCCACCTTGCCGGACCAGGAGGCGGAGCCGAGGTCTATGTCGGAATCGCCGTCGGAGGCCACGATGTTGGAGAAGCTGGCTGACAGCGCGGTATCCGCCAGAGCGGAGGAGGATACCTTCAGCGTGACGGTAATGACCGCGCCGCTGCTGCTGGAGGTGCCGTAGACGCTGAAGTGGTTCTGGTTCACCAGAATGCTCCAGCCGCTGACGGAGCAGGAGTAATTGCTGAAGGTCAGACCATCGCCGCAGTTCAGGTCCGCCGTCAGACCGTAGATCTTACTGCTGACGGACAGCGTCAGCGTCACGGAGCCGCCGGCCTGCACGCTGCTGCTGCCGGAGAGAGAGGCGCCAGCGGCGTAAGCGGGGCGGGGCAGGAGCGCCAGCAGGACCAGCGCTGCCGCGGCCAGAGACAGAACAGAGTGAAGCAGCTTGTTTTTCATGGAATACCTCCTGCTCAGATGGTGCGCTGGCCCACAGTGACCTGCGCGGCCTGAACCACATCGGTGATGGTGACACGGCCGTCGCCGTTGATATCGCCGGCCTTCATGGCGGCCTGATTCAGGTCGCCGGCGCTGGCGGCGTAGTTTTGCAGCTTCACCACATCGGTGATGGTGATGCGGCCGTCGCCGGTGACGTCGCCGGTGACGATGATGGTCAGGCTGGACTTGCCGTTCACGGCGGTCATGCCTGTGCCCACATAGCCGGAGGTGACCTTGCTGTCGCCGTCATACACGGTGTAGCCCGAGGCATTCAGCGTCTTGACGGAGGTTTCGGGCGCAATACCGGTGAGATAGCTGCCGGAGGGGGTCCCCGGGTCGGAACCGCCGCCGCTGCCGCCGCTGCCACCGCTGCCGCCGCTGCCACCGCCGCTGCCGCCGGAGCTGGCGGTCTTGGTGAACTGGGCGGTGTAGATGATGTCGCTGGCGCCCATATAGACCTCGCCGGAGACGAAGGGATCGCCGTCCTGATCGGTCCAGCCCTTGAAGCTGTAGGTGTAGCTGCTGTCGGCAGATTTCACGGGATTGGGGGGCGCAACGATCAGCTCGCCGCGGGACAGCTTGTAGGTGCGGACGGCGGCGCCGTCCACCACGAATTTCACGGTGTGCAGGTCGCCGAACTTGGCGTACAGCGTGTGGTGGGAGGCGGCCACCGGCGAGTTGGCGGCGATCTCCGTGCCGTCGGCGCGGTACCAGCCCTGGAAGCCGGACTGCTCCACGGTGGGCAGCTCGCCGTAGGTGTCGGTCAGCTCGTAGACGCGGCTGCCGATGACAACATCGCCCACCTGGAAGGAGACCACGAATTCCTCATCGGTGAGGTCGTCGGGATTCTGGTTGGGGTTCTTGTCCACGGTGAAGCGGCTCTCTACCAGTGTGACGGTGCCGGCACGGTTGGTACCGGTGATGGTCAGCGTGTAATTGCCGGAGGTGAGCTTGCTGAAGGCGCAGGCGCTGTCCAGCTGCCACAGGTCATAATGGTAGACGGTGTCCTTGATGTTCTTGGAGACGTTGAAGCCGCTGCCGCCGTTGCCGGAGACAGCCTTCACGGTGATGTTGGTGATGGGGAGACTGCTGGTCACCACGCCCCGCAGGGGGAAGGAGGAGCGGTTGGACAGCAGCTCCGTGGTGAAGCCCTCGTTGCTGGGATAGAACATCCCCTCCATGCCCCAGGCGCTGCCGATGGCGGAGAGCTGGAGGCGGGAGGCGGCCTTGCCGTCCGTGGTGGTGGAGACGGCGTTGGACTCCACCAGCAGGTAGCGGCCGGTGCTGCGGTTTTGCAGGCAGTAGGGAGAGCTGCCGATCAGCGACCACATCTGCTCGTTGCCGGCGTTGGCGGCGTCCAGCGTGACCTTGCCGCCGTTGTCAGACAGGCGGCGGCCATTGCTGCTGATGGTGTAATAGCCGCTGTCGTAATAGGTAAACTGGAAGCCGCCGCCGTTTTCGGCCTTGGTCAGACCGGAGAGATCGGCGGCCAGCGCCAGATCGGTGCCTCCGTGGGGGGAAATGCGGTAATCGCCGTTGGGCAGGGGCGCGTCGGTGTTTTCATACAGCATCGCGATGGCGTCCGCCGGCTCGTTGATGTGCAGGCGGGCGTAGACGCTGAGCTGCACATCGCCGGAGCTGCCGGTGAAGTAGGCCAGCGTCTTGCCGGAGACGCGGTACTTGTCGGCGGCGTCACCGGACATCCGCTTGGCGGTTTCCTTGGAGGGCGTGTCGGAGAGCTTGCTGCACTCGGCATAAATGGCCTCGATGATCTCGGCCTCGCTCTGGTTCTTGAAGCCGCCCAGCGCGTTGAAGGCGCGGAGCACCACGCCGGTGGCGCCGCTGCGGCCATCGGAGCTGTTGGCGCCGCGGATGACGCCGGCGCCGTGGTGGACGCTGCGGCTCCAGAGCACGTTCCGCAGGGCCAGCGAGTAGTCCTTGATGTCAAAGGTGGGTACGGCGGCCTTGAGATTGGCCAGCAGGTCGGCGTAGGCGTGGGTCTCCCAGAAATCCTTCTGGGACTGGGTAAATTCATCGGTGTAGGAACGGGCCATCTGCTGCCAGACGGCGTCGAAGTTGCTGCCGTAGCCGGGGGCGTAGGCGCCGCTGGAGCTGTACGCATAGGCGCGGTACAGCGCATCGCCCATGGTGCGGTAGAGAGAGCCGGAGGCAAATTCCTGCAGCCAGCGGACGAAGGTCAGGGGCGTACCGGCATTGCTGGCGAACATATAGATGCCGTAGGACTTGCCGCCGGGGTCACCGGGCGTTGTGGAGATCTTGCCGGGATCGGCGCTGTTGCCCGTTTCGTAATACTGGCTCAGATCGCCCAGACCGGCGTCCGACCAGTCCTTGCTGGCGGCCATCAGGCCCGTGACCAGCAGCCCCAGCGCCAATGCGGCGGCCAGCGTCATGGCGACGCCCCGTTTCATCCATTTCATCGTATCCACCCTGCCTTTTGTTCAAAGTCGGTCCGTTTTCGGAAAAGCGGCGCTGGACCTTCGCCGCTGATTTACATAACGAGTCACAGACAGTATACCATCAGTCCCTGTCGTTGTCTACGGGAAAAGTGGGAGAAACACAAAAAAGAAGAAAAATTTGTCGGCGGAGCCACAACATTTGGGTAGAAATGCGGCGGAGAATATCGTATAATAGCCGGCAAAGCACACAAGAAGGCACAAGGAGAAATGAGCTTATGTCAACGAAGGAAAAAGCGGCGCGGCGCGGCAGCAAGGCGGGTATCGTCATCATCCTGCTGTGTCTGGCGGGGCTGATCGCGCTGGGCGTCTCTCTTTGGCGGCAGCAGCTGCCGCCGCCGGAGCCGGAGACAGCCGTCGGCTATGCGGCATCTGCGGAGGAGACTGTCCCTGTATATGACGGAGAAGGCGCGGTGCTGGGTTCCCTCGTCCGCGGCACGGAGGTACATTTTGTGCAGGAGGATATGGACGGCGAGGGTACGCTGGTCCGCGTGGTCAACGGCGGAGAGTACGTCTATCTGGAGAAGCAGCATCTGGCCCTGCGGTATGAGGACGCGGTGCAGGTGGACACGGTATACGCCCGCCGCGGCATCAGCCTGCTGGATGCGGCGGGAACGGCGCCGGGCTGCGCCGTGGAAAAGGGCATGGCGCTGACGGTCACCGGCTTTGACGGGCTGGACGACAGCGGCGCGGTGCTGCGCTGGCGGGTGTCCTGCCCGCGGGGCGAGGGGTACATCGACGCTGCCAATGTCCGCATGACGGAGGCGGAGGCGCTGGCCCACTATGACGAGGAGCTGTACGCGCTTCATGCCTCCCGCGGGGACAGCTGGGGCGGCGGAGACGCCGCGGGACTGGACTATGAGCCGGTGGAGAAGGGCCCCATCGCAGGGAACGAGATGCCCGACGAGGTGCGGGCGCTGTATCTCAACGGCTCGGCGATCCAGTACGCCGACAGCTATTTACAGGCGGCGGCGGGCAGCGGCGTCAACGCCTTTGTGGTGGACATCGTGGACGGCACCGCCGTGTCCTACGCCTCGCCGGTAATGCAGCGGTACAGCCCCTCCGCCTACGCGGCGGCCATGGACACCCGGGAGGGCTTTCAGGCCAACCTTCAGAAGCTGAAGGACGCGGGCTACTATCTGATCGGACGCATCACCGTGTTCAACGACGCCCATCTGGCGGCGGACCATCCGGAGTATGTGATCTCGGATCTCAGCGGCACGCCGCTGAAGATCAGCTCCATGTACTGGCCCAGCGCCTATAACCGGACGGTGTGGCAGTACAAGGTGGAGCTGGCGCTGGAGGCGGCGGCACTGGGCTTCAACGAGATCCAGTTCGACTATATCCGCTTCCCCGATGGCGCCTATGACTATGAAAAGGCGGGGACCATCGACTACCGCAACACCTACGGCGAAAGCAAGGCGCAGGCGGTCCAGCGGTTCCTGCTGTACGCGGCGGAGCGGCTCCACGGCGCGGGCTACTATCTGTCCGGCGATGTGTTCGGCGAGTGCGCCAACCCCTATGTCACGGCCTGCGGCCAGTACTGGCCCGCCATCAGCGCGGCGGTGGACGCCATTTCCGGTATGCCGTACCCCGACCATTACAGCGCCCGCGGCGACTATAAGCCGTGGGAGCACCCCTACGACACGGTGCGGATGTTCGGCGCGGCGGCAGCGGAGCGGCAGCGCGAGACGGCGTCTCCGGCGGCGGTGCGGACGTGGATCCAGGCGTACAACGCCATCCGTGAGCCGTACAACACCTACGGCGCGGAAGAGGTGGCGGCGGAGGTCAGGGCGCTGCGGGATACCGGCTGCACCGGCGGGTTCATGACGTGGAACGGCGGCTCGGACATCGGGAAGTACCGAAGCATCCTCAGCGCCTTGCAGTAAAAAAAGAGGGACGCGAAGGCGTCCCTCTTTTTATGCGGTTATTCCTCCTGCGGCAGGGAGATACTGCCGTGTGCCTGCTCATATTCGTCCACGCACTGCTGGGCCAGATGCTCCAACTGAGCATTCAGGGAACGGTGATTTTTGCGGGCAATATAGGTGAGCTTGTGCAAAAGCTCCTCCGGAAAGCGAATACCGGTCTGAATGCGGTCGGTCGGCACTTGATAACACCCCTCTATCAGTTTGCTATCATTTTACCCGAACAGAGGTTGACTATCTACAAACACTATGTTATCGTTTAGTTATCATTTGGTGAGGAAATACCGAAGCGGGAGAAAACCGCCCGCAGGGCGGTTTTCCGTGTTACTCTCCCTGCGGCAGGGAGAGTCTGCCGTGCTCTTTTTCATAGGCGGCCACATACTGCTCCAGCGCAAACTCCATCTCCTTGTTGGCGGAGCGCTTATGGACGGCGGCGAGCTGCTTCAGCTTGCCCAGCAGCTCCTCGGATACCCGCAGGGAAAACGGCGTGTAATAATTGGCCATGACATCACCCATTTCATTTTGATGGCTTGATGATATCATTCCGCTGGCATATAATAAGAATGCATTATGATATCAAAAAGACATCACGAAAGGAGAAAGCGCGATGGCGGATTACCAGGCGATGTATCTCACGGCGATGGACGCCATGGAGCGGGCTATTACCCTCCTGGCGGAGGCCCAGCAGAAATGCGAGGATCTGTACGTGGCCACCAGCGGGGAGGAGCTGCTGCACTGGCCGGAGGGCGCGCCGCGTCCGCAGGAGGACCGGTGAAAAAGGAGAGCGCCTTGCGCTCTCCTTTTTCATCCGGTCAGCGGAGGGCGGCTACGGCCTTCTCCGCGAAGCTGTTATCCACCAGACGGCTGAAATCCACCCAGTCGGCCTTTGCCAGCTCGCCGGCCTCGGTCATCACTGTCTCCAGCCGCTCCAGCGCCGTCTGCTCCATCATAGGCACGGCATTCCATGCGTCGATCTGCCGGTGGCGAGCGGTGACAGCCTCCAGCACGTCGAGAGACGTGTCGGGGAACTGATCGCAGATGGCCTCCGCCACCTCACGGTCCGTGTGGTCCATCACCCAGCACTGGGCACGGGCGATGGCGTTGGTGAAGCCCTGTATCACTTCGGGATGGGCGGCCATGTAGCTCTGGCTGGCGAAATACGCGGTGTAGGGGATCTCGCCGGAGGCCTCGCCGATGGAGCAGAGGACATAGCCGTGACCGGCCCGCTCCACCTCGGTGGCGGTGGGCTCAAACAGCGTCACATAGTCGCCCTGCCCGCCGGTAAAGGCGCCGGCCATCATATTGAACTGCACGGAGGTGTCCACCACCGCGTCCTGCTGGGGGACGACGCCGTTCTGCTTCATCACATACTCCAGCGTCATCTCCGGTACGCCGCCCTTGCGGCCGCCGATGATGGTGCCGCCCCGCAGATCGTCCCAGGAGAAGCTGCCGCCGGTGCGGCCCACCAGAAACGAGCCGTCCCGCTTGGTGAGCTGGCCGAAGATCACGGGATGATCGTCCTTGCCCTGATTGCAGATATAGATGCAGCTCTCCGGCCCTGCCAAGCCGATATCGGCGCTGCCGGACACCACGGCGGTCATGACCTTATCCGCGCCGCCGCCGTTGGTCAGCTCCACGTCCAGCCCCTCGTCGGCAAAAAAGCCCTGACTCATGGCCACATACTGCGGCGCATAGAACACAGAATGCGTCACCTCGTTGAGCCGGACGGTGACGGACGCGGCCTGTTCTCCGCCGCTGCCGCAGCCGGTGAGCAGCACCGGCAGCAGCAGGGCGGGAAGGCAGAAAAATGTCAGCAGTTTTTTCATGATCGTACCCCCCAATAATGATTCAGCATTTTTTCCGCACGCAGCACCAGCAGGTACATCAGCACCGCCGCAGCTGCAAGGATCAGCACGCTGGTCATCACCAGATCCATGTTGAACACCTGCGAGCCGTAGACGATGAGATAGCCCAGACCGGCGCGCGAGACAAGAAACTCACCCATGATGACGCCCACCCACGACAGGCCCACGTTGACCTTCAGCGTGGAAAACAGGGTGGGGCAGTTGGCGGGGAACACCAGCATCCACAGGATCTGACGCCGTGTGGCCCCCAGCGTGTGCATGAGACGCACCTTCTCCGTGTCGGTGGCGCGGAAGCCCGTGTACATATTCAAAATCGTCACGATCAGCGAGATGGCCAGCGTCATGGCGATGATGGCCCCTGCGCCCGCGCCCATCCAGACGATGAAGACCGGCCCCAGCGCCGTTTTCGGCAGCGCGTTCAGCACCACCAGATAGGGGTCGAGGATGCGGGCCGCCGTGTCCGACCACCACATGAGGATGGCTACCGCCGTGCCCAGCAGCGTGCCGGCGGTGAAGCCGATGACCGTCTCCAGACAGGACACGCCGATGTGGTGCAGCAGCTGGCCGGAGCGGCACAGGGACCAGAACGTGGCGGCCATGCGGCTGGGACAGCTGGTGAGAAAGCCGTCGGAAAGGCCGGTGCGGCAGCTCAGCTCCCACAGGCCGAACAGGCCCAGCAGCAGGGCGAGCTGCCAGATACGGACCAGACGCTTCCGGCGGCGGACGGCGGCCAGATAGGCCGCGCGGCGCGGCGAGAGCGCTGCGTCATCCATGGACATCCAGCTCCTTCCATATCAGATTGAAATACCGGTGGAAGTCCGGCGCATCCCGCCGCTCCAGCGGCGGAAGCCTCCGCAGCGGCCCCATGTCCAGCACCGTTTTGACCACGGCGGGGCGGGCGGACAGCACCACCACACGGTCGGACATGCTCACCGCCTCCGCGATGTCGTGCGTCACCAGCAGAGCCGTTTTGCCCTCCTGCCGGATGATGCGCCAGATGTCCGCCGATACCGTCAGGCGGGTCTGGTAGTCCAGCGCGGAAAACGGCTCATCCAGCAGGAGGATCTCCGGATCGGTGGCCAGCGTGCGGATCAGGGCGCAGCGCTGGCGCATCCCGCCGGACAGCTGACAGGGGCGCTTTTTGGCGAACGCGGCCAGCTCGTAGCGCTCCAGCAGGCCGGCAACGTGCCGGTAGGCGGCGCTCCCTCTCTCGCGCTGCACCGCCAGACCCAGCGTTACGTTGTCCCAGATGCTTTTCCACTCGAAGAGCTGATCCCGTTGGGGCATGAAGCCGATGCGGCGGGACGGCCCGCTGACCGGATGGCCCGCCACCTCAATGGACCCGCCGGACAGCGGCTCCAGCCCGGCAATGGCGCTCAGCAGCGTGGACTTGCCGCAGCCGGACGGCCCTACCAGACTGACAAATTCCCCCTGCGCCACGTCAAAGGACACGTCGCGTACCGCCTCCACCTCCCCGTCGGGGGCCTGATAGCAGGCGGCAGCATGACGGAGATGTATACTCATAATGCCTGTGACCTCCTGTCACAAAAAATGCGGAGAATCCCTCTCCGTTCTCATTCTATGCCGCGGCGGCAGAGAGGTGAAGGCGCGGCGGGCAGCCCGCGGCAGAGAGGCGGGGGAGCGGGCGAGGCAAAAAATCGGCGCAGCGTAAAATACCTGTTGACAAATGCAGGGAGACGTGGTATAACGTAACCAACCTACCGGATAGGTAGTAAATAAAGGGCGAAGGGAGAGGTCACCATGACCGTACACCCGTTTCCGATGGACCACCGATGTTGCCGCGGGGATGCGCGCAGCATGAGATAACGGATAAAACACACAACAAATCACGAATGGAATTTGAAAGGAGCATTACCATGTCTCATATCTATACATCTGCCGACCAGCTGATCGGAAAGACGCCGCTGCTGGAGCTGACCCATATCGAAAAGAAGCTCGGCCTGAAGGCAAAGGTGCTGGCCAAGCTGGAGTACTTCAATCCCGCCGGAAGCGTGAAGGACCGCGTGGCCAGGGCCATGATCGACGACGCCGAGGCCAGGGGCATCCTGAAGCCCACCAGCGTCATCATCGAGCCCACCTCCGGCAACACCGGCATCGGGCTTGCCTCCGTGGCGGCGGCCAGAGGCTACCGCATCATCATCGTGATGCCGGAGACCATGAGCGTGGAGCGCCGCCAGATCATGAAGGCCTACGGCGCAGAGCTGGTGCTGACCGAGGGCGCCAAGGGCATGAAGGGCGCCATCGCCAAGGCCGAGGAGCTGGCCAGGGAGATCCCCGACAGCTTTGTGCCGGGCCAGTTCGTGAACCCCGCCAACCCCAAGGCACACTTTGAGACCACGGGGCCGGAGATCTATCAGGACACCGACGGTCAGGTGGACTATTTCGTGGCCGGCGTGGGCACCGGCGGCACCATCACCGGCGTGGGCCAGTATCTGAAGGCCCAGAAGCCCGATGTGAAGGTGGTGGCGGTGGAGCCCAAGACCTCCGCCGTGCTGTCCACCGGCGTGGCTGGCTCCCACAAGATCCAGGGCATCGGCGCAGGCTTCGTGCCGGACGTGCTGGACACGAAGGTATACGATGAGATCATCACCGTGGACAACGACGACGCCTTCCGAATTGGCAGGGAGGTGGGCCGCAGCGAGGGCGTGCTGGTGGGCATTTCCTCCGGCGCGGCAGTCTGGGCGGCCATTGAGGTGGCCAAGCGGCCGGAGAACGAGGGCAAGACCATCGTGGTGCTGCTGCCGGACACCGGCGACCGCTACCTGTCCACGCCGCTGTTTGCAGACTGAGACGACGAAAAAGCGGGGCTTGCGCCCCGCTTTTCTGGTGCCTTAGGCTGGCAGAGGAAGCTCGGATGAGAGGGATCCGGCAGCCCCTCGACATAAAAACACGCCGGAGCCAGAGGCTCCGGCGTGTTTTGCCGTTTTTAGAAGAAGAATTCTTTGATCTGCCCGTACAGGATGAGGATCATGCACAGCGGGGTGATGAACCTCACGCAGACCTTGAAGAAGCCGTAGCCGCCCATGGCGTGGCCGGACTGCTCGCACTCGTCCTTGACCACCTCGGGCCCGATCTCCCAGCCGATCATCAGCGACATCAGCAGGGCGCCCAGCGGCATCATGATGCCTTCGGACAGCATATCCCAGAAGTCCAGCCAGCAGTCGTTCCATGTGCGGACCGACTCCGCCGGCAGGTTCAGCAGCTTCCACGGGGTGAAGCTGGCGTCGCCCAGACGGTCGGCGCACACCAGGATGCAGCCAACGCCCACGCAGGCCGCGGCGATAAGGGTGTACTTCTTGCGCATATCGCCCTTGCCCTCGTTGCGGGCCTTATCCACGAAGTGGGCCACAATGACCTCCAGCAGGGAGATGGAGGAGGATACGGCGGCGAAGACCACCAGCAGATAGAACAGGATGCCGAAGATGGGGCCAAGGCCGCCCATGCGGCTGAACACGTTCTGCATGGTGATGAACAGCAGCTTGGGGCCGCCCAGCGTGCCGTCGGGGTCGAGGGCGAAGCGGCCGGGGATCACGCACAGACCGGCCATCAAAGCCACCAGCGTATCCATGACGATGATGAGGATGGCGTTCTTCTGCAGATTCTCCTTCTTCTGCAGGTAGGAGCCGTAGGTGATCATGGCGCCCATGCCCAGAGACAGGGAGAAGAACATCTGGCCGCCTGCGGTAGCCAGCACCGTCAGGAAGTCGGGAGCCTCGGGGATGACGCCGTTGGCAACGGCCCAGCCGGGGACAAACATATACCGCAGGCCGTTCACAGCGCCTTCCAGCGTGCAGGCGCGGATGATGCAGATCAGCAGCATCACGAACAGCGCGGGCATACCCACGGAGCAGACCTTCTCAATACCGCCGCCGATACCGCCGATGACGATGATCATGGTAATGGCCACGAAGATCAGACCGTAGATGATAGCCTCGGTGGG
>CAKTOK010000036.1 GCA_934589835.1 uncultured Oscillospiraceae bacterium
TGGTTTGAGCAGTTCCGTCATGGCGATCCAGCAAACCGTGATTTTCAGAAACGCCTGATTGATACATTTGTAAACGCCGTGTATGTGTTCGATGATAAACTGGTCTTGACCTACAACTATCAACATGGGACGCAGACAATTTCGCTTGACGAGATCGAATCGGCGCTGAGTTCGGATTTTGATGGGGCTACTCCACCAAATCCAAAACCCGCCAGACCGCAACGGTCAGGCGGGTTTTCCTTTTGTTTCCAAGCACTTCCGGCGCTTTCTCGGTCCAAAGCCGCGTGAAAACCATCCACGCCTGCGGACAGATTTCCGGTCGCGAAAGACGCATTTTGACAACGGAATCTATTTTTGCCGGTGCTTTTGGCCGAGGCCGATTTTTCCCTTTGCCAACCATTGGGACAACTGCTATAATGTACGCGTCAGGCTGTCGTTTCCAAACATACAGAAAAGGAGTACCTCAAATGGTGGAATCAAAGATCTATATCGGGCTGAACGATCTCACCACGAACACGCAGCTCTTCGCGAACGAGAAATATGTCCGCATCCTCCGCAGCGTGTGCTATTCCTATAAGGTGCCGTTTTCCTTTCAGGTGCAGGAGGGCGGCTACCTCTACGAAAGCGGGGAATACGCACGGGAGACCAGTCTGGTCCTCACCCTGATCGACGCTGATAAGGCCGTCGTCGATGATATCGCCAGAGATTTGTGCGCTTTTTTCCATCAAGAATCCGTTTTGGTCACCGAGAATCCGATACAGGCGCATTTTGTCCGGGAAACGCTGGACTTCGGCAGCTCAGGATCGGACGCTCCCTAGACGACCGTCTCCGGCCCGCCGATCCGCTCCGTTTTGCCATCGCACATACAAAACCGGCTCCCGTGGGAGCCGGTTTTTCTCATTTCCCCGCGTGCTGCTGCCAGCGCCATGCATCGCGGCACATATCCTCCAGCGACCGCTCCGCCCGCCAGTGCAGCATCCGCGCCGCCTTCTGCGCGTCGGCGTAGCACACTGCCACGTCACCCGCCCGCCGCGGCACGATCTCATAGGGGATGGCGACGCCGTTGGCCCGCTCAAAGGCGTGGACCAGCTCCAGTACGCTGGTGCCCCGCCCGCTCCCCAGATTGAATGCCTCCGTGCCGGTATGCTCACCGGCGTAGGCCAGTGCCGCCACATGGCCGCGGGCCAGATCCATCACATGGAGATAGTCCCGCACTCCTGTGCCGTCCGGCGTGGGATAGTCGCCGCCGAAGACGCTGAGCTTCTCCCGCAGCCCCGCCGCCACCTGCGTGATATAGGGCATCAGGTTGTTGGGCACGCCGTTGGGCCGCTCCCCGATCAGGCCGCTCTCATGAGCGCCGATGGGATTGAAGTACCGCAGCAGCACCACGGACAGCTCCCTGTCCGCCGCAGCCGCGTCCCGCAGGATCTGCTCGATGAAAAATTTCGTCCAGCCATAGGGGTTGGTGCACCGCCCCACCGGACTGTCCTCCGTCAGCGGCATGGGCCCGTCCCCGCCGTACACCGTGGCGGAGGAGCTGAATACCAGCCGCCTGCACCCGAACTCCGCCATGACCTCCAGCAGCGTCAGCGTGGTGTCCAGATTATTGCGGTAGTACCGCACCGGCCGGCGCACCGACTCCCCCACCGCCTTGTAGCCGGCAAAATGGATGACCGCCTCGATGCCGTGGTCCGCGAACACGCGGCGCATGGCCTTGCCGTCCGCCGCGTCCGCATCGCAGACCGTCACGGGCCGCCCCGTGATCTGCTCCAGCCGCTGGGGCACCTCCCGTCCGCTGTTGCTGAAATCGTCCGCCAGCACCACCTCATAGCCCGCCTCCATACAGGCCACCGCCGTATGGGAACCGATATAACCGGCGCCGCCGGTCAGCAGGATCGCCATCGTGATCTCCCCCCTTCGTTCGATTGCTCCCATCATACCGTTACCCGCCGCTTCTGTCAAGAAACGGCCTTGGGCACAAGCGGGAATTTGTTACTATTTTGCTCTTGCAAATCCAAAAAATTATAGTATCATTATGACACGCGCCGCACTCTGCTGGACGGAGGCGGCAGCAGGAGGTAAATAAATATGAATCAGGAAACAAAGCGCACGCGTTTCTCCGTGCACGATCTGGTGCAGCTGTCTGTGCTCATCGCCATCATGCTTCTGTTGGAGCTGACGGGTCTGGGCATGATCAAGACCGCCGGTCTGGAGATCACCATCATGCTGGTACCCGTCATCGTGGGCGCCATCGTCATGGGCCCCGCCGCCGGCGCCCTGCTGGGCGGCGTGTTCGGTCTCATCAGCTTCTGGGAATGCTTCGGCAAAAGCTCCTTCGGCGTGGTGCTGCTGGGCATCAACCCCGTCGCCACCTTTGCCGTCTGCGTGCCCACCCGCATTCTGGCGGGCTGGATCTGTGGTATGGTATTTCAGGCCCTGCGTAAGGTGGACAAAAGCCGCCTGTGGTCCTTCGGCGCCGCCGGTCTGTGCGGTGCGCTGTGCAACACGGCGTTCTTTATGAGCACCCTGTGCCTGTGCTTCTACCACACGGACTTCATTCAAAACTTCGTGCAGGCTCTGGGCAGCCCCAATGCGTTCCTGTTCATCATCGCCTTTGTGGGCATCAACGGTCTGGTGGAAGCCATCGTCTGCTTCTTCACCGGTGCCGTCATCGCTAAGGCCGTGGTGTTCAGCAGCGGCAAGCTGGCCGCCCGCAAGACCGCTGTGCAGAATGGAAGCGGGGTAAAAACGCTATGATCCTTGCGCTGGACGTCGGAAACACCCATATCGTCATGGGCTGCATGGAGGGCCGCGCCATCCGCTATCGCTGCCGTCTGGCCACCAACCGTCTGGCCACCGGCGCGGAATACGCCGTCACCATCAGCCGTCTGCTGGAATTTGCCCATATCGCCCCTGACGCCTTTGACGGAGCCATTCTCTCCTCCGTTGTGCCGCAGGTGGATCGCGCGCTGCGCGAAGCGGTGCGGATGCTCACCGGCGTAGAGGCCATGGTGGTGGACAACACCATCCGCTCGGACCTCACCGTGCTGCTGGATGATCCGTCCACGCTGGCCAGTGACCTGCTGGTGGCCGCCGTGGGCGCGCTGGATGTCTACCAGCCCCCTCTGATCCTTATCGACATGGGCACCGCCACCACCGTCACGGTGCTGGACGGCAACGGCGCGTTTCGCGGCGGCGCCATCGTCCCCGGCGTCCAGCTGTCCCTGTCCGCACTGGCGTCTCACACGTCTCTGCTGCCCAACATCTCTCTGGATGCGCCGCCCCGTGCCATCGGAACCAATACGGTGGACTGCATGAAAAGCGGCAGCATTCTTGGCTCGGCCCTGCTGCTGGACGGCATGATCGACCGCATGGAGGCGGAGCTTGGCCAAAAGGCCACCGTGGTCGCCACCGGCGGCATTGCCCACTGCATCGCCCCCATCTGCACCCATGAGATCCTCCTCAACGAGGACCTGCTGCTGTATGGTCTGACTGTGCTATACCAGAAAAACAGCTAAAAAGGAGGCCCCGCGCCGAATGGCGCGGGGCCTCCTTTTTCATTCGCCCAGCAGGCGGCTCCAGGTATCGCGTCCCACGATCCCATCCGCTGCCAGATCCGACGCCATCTGGAACCGCTTCACCGCTGCGGCTGTGCCGCCGCCGAAGATGCCGTCCACCGCGCCGCTGTTGTAGCCGTACCCGTTGAGCAGCGCCTGCACCGCCCGCACATGGCCGCCCGTACTGCCGCTGTGCAGCAGAGGCAAGCGCCCCGCCGCACCGCTGGTCTCCGCCCGCGCCGGTGCGGGGTCCGCCGCCGGCTGCGCCGTGCCATAGGCAATGGCGTCGAAGGGGAAGCCTGCCCCGGGACAGCCGGTGGCGTTGACGTCGCTGTGCTTCTGCACCTGCGTCACGCCGTACTTCCGCTTCAGATAGGCCACCAGCTCCGTACCGCTCCGGCGCTGGGCCTCCGGCATCTGCTCCTTGTCGAAGCTGCCCTCGAAGCACACGCCGATGCTGTCGTAGTTGTTGCTTCCCGCGTGGGCGCCCACCGTGTCCTCCGGACGACCCCGATACACGCTGCCGTCCTTACGCACAAAGAAGTGATAGCCGATGCCCGCCCAGCCGTTGGCCAGATGCCACGCATGGATCTGGTCGGCGGTGCACGTCGCCGCTGCGGCATGGTGCAGGATGATGCGCCGCGTGCTCCCCCGTTTGGCCAGCACACCTTTCCATCGGTACGTCTTCTCGATGATCGTCACGCGTCCTCCCCCTCGCAGCTTTGACACTCCCGCTTATACTGGACGGTGCTGATGCCCAGCAGCGCGCCCAGGAAGGTGGTGACCACCGCGATGGTGCCCACCACCTCCTCGGCGTAGGGCCAGCCCCAGATGCCGCTCAGGCCCCAATACAGAGCGCTGACGGCGGGCAGCACGATGGTCACGATCCATTTCAGTGCGTTATACGCTTTGTCATTCAGTTTCATATCTGTTCCTTTCCGGCCATTCGGCCTGTTACAGCTTATGCACGGGGAGCTTGTCCACTTCCCGCATGACCCGCTTGGCCGAGCCGTTGCCTCCCATCTTTTCATACGGCTCGTAGAGATACACCCGCAGGTTCTCGTACTCGTCCTGTGTGATGTATCCCCGCTCAATGTACACCATGCCCAGATGCATGATGCGGTCATGGGCCAGCCCCACCAGCAGCCTCCGCTCCGCGCCGTTTTTCTCGCCCCGCTTGATCAGGCAGGCCCACAGCCCCGACGAAGCCAGCACCGCGCTGACGACGGCCGCCGCCGTCTGTATCCACAGCTCCATCTCCCCTGTCTTCCTCCTTACAGCTCCGCCGACAGGTCCAGCCAGCCGTCGGCGGTCAGGAACTCCAGCATACAGGGGGCCTGCGGCGTGAACGCCCCGCTCTCGCAGGTCAGCTGCAAGGCCACGCAGTTCTCCGCCGTACCCCACAGCACCTCCGCCGCCGTCACCGCCGTGTGCTGCCCGCCGCACCAGACGCCCAGCCCCGCCATGCTGACGGTGGGCTTCGCCCGCAGCGGCACGGGAGTGTGCAGCACCACGCGGGCCGTGGTGGCCGTCACGGCCAGTCCCGCGCCCAACAGCACGTTGTTGGTGACGCCGCTGCCGCCCTGTGCCCTGTACAGACAGCAGAACCGCTGACACCGCGCCAGCTCCTGCCCGTAGTCGGGGATCTCGTTGAGCACCCACGCGCCGCTTGCGTCCTGATGGGCCAGCGTCTGCACGCTCCCCAGCTCCAGCTTCACCGCGCGGATGGTCTGCCCCGTGGCGGTGATGGTCAGCGTCCTCGTGCTGTCGTCGTACACCGGCACGAGCTCGCCGATGCCGTTTGCCGTCAGCACCGTGGCCGTCACGGCCTGTCCCACCGCCTGCTCCAGCGTCTGGGTCAGCGTACCGTTCAGCGACACGCCGCCCTCCGTCACCGCCGCCGTACCCAGCAGCCTCCACCGGTCGATGAAGATCGCCGGCGTGCCCGCCGGTCCCCCTGGGATGACGGTGCCCTGCACGCAGGGCTGGTTCACCGGATGTACAAAATACCAGTTGTCCAGCAGGTTCCGGCTGCACGGCGGCACGGTCAGCGCCGCGCCGAACGCCGCCTCCGTCCCGCTGTACCCCGCCTTCACCGCCGTCTCGTAGGCGCTCTCGCCCACCACTCTGCCAAGATCTACGCTGCTCATAGGCTCCTCCTTTACTCCACCGCCACGATGTGACTCACGACACTGGAATCGCTCCAGTTGCTGGCCGCCTTCCAGTCGTCATAGAGCGCCGCCGGTACCTTGATCACATAGTTATCGGGCAGCTGCGAATCGTTGAAGGGCCATGCGTGCGCCAGTGTCGGAATCACGGTGGCCTTACTGAAATCAAACTCCGCCAGCTTGCTGCATCCATACCACGCCAAGTCATCGATACTGCTCACCACCGGCGGGAAAACGATCTTTTCCAGAAGCGTTTGTCGTGTAAAGATGTATTTTGACATCGGCATATTCTTTTCGACGACCACCGTTTTCAGCGGCGTAAGGTTCAACAGCGTCCATGGTTGGGATATATCTGTCCCCCACGGCGTCAGGTCGGAGACGACCGCATCGTATCCAACGCCGTTCTTGGTGCCGGTGATTCCCGTATAGCGAAAGCGCACAACAAGGCAGGTGTAGAAATATGTGTCCTTCGCCGTACTTTCCGCGTTATAGTAAAATGCGCCAGACTGCTCTGCTACGGTCACCGTATTGTAGGTATCACTGCTGGTGTCCACGGCGTAATCCGTTGTCTCTATAAAGGTCCGCTGATAATCTGCCGTGGTATTGTATGACCGGCAGTAGCAGACCGAGACGATGTCCACCTCCTTCGGGATCTTGACCGTTGCCGCAGGATAGGTCTGCGAGGAATATCCCGAGGGAGTGCTGACCTTACTGGCCCCGTTCTGGCATACCGCGCCATAGATGGCATTGTCCGCCGTGCCGCCGCCTGCCACGTCCACCGTCACGTCCACCTTGCTCAGCCCGTCCTTCCCCTCGTCGGGAACGATGGACGTGGTGCCGTTTGCTGTGATAGTCACGGCTTTTTCCTGCATCACGGGCGGCAGCTGGAATACCACGTCCTCCCCGCCGTCCGCCGCAGGGACTTTGAGCTGCGTAATGCTGTTGTATGTCACGGCGCTGCCCGCACCGTTTTTCAGGCTGATATCTGCCATGCCTCTCCGCCCTCCTTTATGTCACTGTCAGCGCGCCGCCGCTCTGGGCTGCGCCGTATGCCTGCGTGATACGCAGCGTCCCCCCGTCCTGCACGGGGTACTCCCACGCAGGCACAGCGCTCCACACCTTCACGCTGCCGAGGTATGCCTCACTGTGGAGGCGTCCGCCCAGATATACCGCCGCGATCTCTCCGTTGAGGTACAGCATCCGTCAGCCCTCCTCGCGGATGAGATACAGCACGCTGGGGTCGGGGTTCTCCGGCAGCGCGTCCACGCTCTGCACCTCCGTGATCTTGGCCAGCACGGCGTCGAGCCGCGTCCCATCCTCCGATACCTGCACATCCGGCGCATTCACCAGCGGGAAGCTGCCGCCGTTTTTCTGGGTGAGGCCGGAGATCAGCTCCACACTTCCGTTGTATGCCATGCTCTCTCCTCCTCTCAGCTCACCTTGACGGTGGTTTGGCCCAGCCCCGCGTTGTCGCTGCGCCACACCTGATAGCTCTCGGTATGGCCGCTGGGATTGGTGTAGTCCAGCGTGGACACCTTGGAAAAGCCGCCGTCGAAGCCGCCCACGTTGAAAACCGGCGTGCCGTAACCGGCAGGGCAGGCGTACCAGATGTACTGCCCCGCCGCCGCGTTGACGGTGAACGTTCTGGTCTTGTAGCTTTGCAGCGTCTTGGTCAGCGTCCGGATAAACGTACCGTCCACAGCTGCCGGAGCCGCTGCCGCGCCGGTATACACGCCGTTGCAGAACCGCATGACCGCCGTGGCGGTCTGGCTGCCCCTGCTGTCAGCGGCCACCACCGTGAACTCCTTTTCTGCCGTGATGCTCAGCCCCGTCAGCTCCTTGCTGGTGGTGTCAGGGGACACGCTCTCGCCCTCCACCGTCACGCTGGTGGGTGTCTTGTTGGTGGCCCACTTCACCGTGGCGGTGGTCTGGGTCGCGCCCTTCTCCACCGTGGCCGGCACCACGTTGGCGATGAGCGTCAGGGCTTTGTACAGGCTGAGCGTCCCGTCCGCGGCCACGTCGAAGTCCGTGCTGGCCTTCACCGTGCCGGCCTGCTCCGCCGTGGCCACCGGCACCTTTCCCGCGATCTCTGCCTTGGCCTCGTCCGTCAGCACATAGTCGCTGCCCACGACCTTGCCCAGATCCACCGTCTGGCCGCCCTCCAACGTCAGGATCAGGTGGCCGTTTTCGTCCAAGTCAAAGTCCGGCGCCGTGTCGCCGGTGTAGTGCAGCCGCAGATGCCCGTCCTCATCCACGTCGAAGCCATAGGCGCCGTCGGCACTGACCGTAGCGCCGGACAGTCCCTGCGGGCCTGTCGGGCCCTGGGGGCCCGTCTCACCCCGGTCACCCTTGGGTCCGGCGCTCCCCACTGGGAGCTGGCTGGGCTGATAGCCGTTTTCCTCATCCCACAGCATCCAGTAGCCGTCCGCCCCGGGCTTGGGCGGATGGGCCAGCATCTGCCGCAGCCGCTCCTCCAGCTCCGAGAACTTCGTGGGGATCTCCGGCCACGCCGTATCCCCCGACAAGCTCTGCGGGATCACCACCCCCACCACGGAGCTGTGCCGCCGTACGGCAGGGTCCTTCTGCCCCGTGCCCCGCAGCTGCACACCGTAGGTGCCGCCACGCGGCAGATTCTCCCGCTTCAGCACCACGCGGACGCCGTCCTCCGCCTGCTCCGTAGGCAGGATATCCAGTCCGCCCTCCGGCTCCTGCAGCAGCAGCTCCCAGTCGTACCCCTCCGGCAGCGTCCCCCGGATCTCCAGCGCCGTGCTGCCGTTGTCGAACTGCATGGCTACCGGTGCGCCGTCCCACACCAGCCGCCAGTCCTCAAATCGGATCATTTCTGCTCCCCCTCCTTTCCTCTATCTCTCCCCGCTCCCTCCCCGCCGGTTGCACGTTCCGGTACACTCTCTCCCATTTCTTTTCTCAATTTCCACCCGTAAGGCCTTTTCCCTGCCTTCCCGCTCTCCATCCCCCGCTTTCTCACATCCCCATCCGCCGTTTTTCCGCCATTTCCTCCGCCTCTTCTCCGAAATTATGTAAACTTTCTCGTGTTTTGCGGTATCTTTCTGTCTTTTTTTGTGCTTACCCAATAAATTTTCTCTCATTTATTGCTTTTGCCAAAAAATATGGTATACTATCTGTGCTTGCCTATACAACATCTTCTATCGCACCCTGCGGTATGAAGTTTCCGCGCTCTGGACACACTGCTATCAGAGCCTATTGACCACCTGAAAAGAGGGAACTGTCTTGAACAAATACATGATCCACGGCGGCCATCCGCTGTTCGGCGAAGTGACCATCAGCGGTGCAAAGAACGCCGCCGTCGCCATCATCCCTGCCGCCCTGCTGGTGGACGGCGTCTGCCGCATCGAAAACATCCCCCAGATCAGCGATGTGACGCTGTTCTTTTCCATTCTGGAGGAGCTGGGTGCCCGCATCCGCGTGCTGAACCGCCACTCCGTGGAGCTCGACTGTCACGCCATCCACAGCACCCGTCCGTCCTATGAGCTGGCCCGCCGTATCCGCGCCAGCTACTACCTGCTGGGCGCGCTGCTGGGCCGCTTTGGGCAGGCCACTGTGGCCATGCCCGGCGGCTGCAACTTCGGCGTCCGCCCCATCGACCAGCATATCAAGGGCTTCACCACCATGGGCGCCGAGGTGTCCGTGGAGGGCGGCTTCATCCACACCGCCGCCAAAAACGGCCGCCTTGTGGGCGCGCCGGTCTATCTGGACGTTGTCTCCGTGGGTGCCACCATGAACATCATGATGGCCGCCGCACTGGCCGATGGCGTCACCACCATTGAAAACGCCGCCAAGGAGCCGCACATCGTGGATCTGGCCAACTTCCTGAACTCCATGGGCGCGGACATCAAGGGCGCGGGCACGGATTCCATCAAGATCCGGGGTGTGGAGCGCCTCACCGGCGGCACCTACTGCATCATCCCCGATCAGATCGAGGCGGGCACCTATATGGCCGCCGTGGCCGCCACCGGCGGCCAACTGCTGCTGAAGAACATCATTCCCAAGCACATGGACTGCATCAGTGCCAAGCTCATGGAGATGGGCGTCGTGGTGGAGGAGAACGATGATACCCTGCTGGTTCGCCGCAGTGAGCCGCTGCAGAAGGCCAACGTCAAGACCCTGCCCTACCCGGGCTTCCCCACGGATATGCAGCCTCAGATCGCCGCGGTCCTCTCTCTGGCCCACGGCACCAGTCTCGTGACCGAGGGGGTCTACGGCGCCAATCGCTTCAAATATGTGGATGAGCTGAAGCGCCTGGGCGCACACATTCAGGTGGATGGCAAGGTGGCCGTCATCGAGGGCACGGACCAGCTGGTGGGCGCGCCCATTCAGGCCTGCGACCTGCGGGCCGGCGCGGCGCTGGTCATCGCCGGTCTGGCCGCCAAGGGCACCACCGAGCTCAGCTGCGTCCAGTATATCGAGCGTGGCTACGAGGATCTGGTGGGCAAGCTCCGGGCCGTAGGGGCCGACATCGCCATGGTGGATGTGCCCGACGAGAGTGAAGTCGAATCCCACATCAGCTGACATACGCCGAAACAGCGTCCGCTGCGAGAGGCCGCAGCCCATGCGGCTTGCTGCAACGGACGCTGTCATTTTTCCGGAAAGGTACATACCGCTTTGATCACACTACACACACTGGCCAGCGGATCCGAGGGCAACTGCCTGCTGCTCTCCGCTGGCGGCGTCCACCTGCTGGTGGATGCCGGCATCTCCGCCCGCCGCATCAGACAGTCTCTGGCCCTGCTGGGCCTGACGCCGGACGATCTCGCCGCCGTTCTGGTGACCCATGAGCACACAGACCACACGGCGGGCCTCGCCACGCTGCTGAAAAGCCACCCCCTCCCGCTGTACGCCACCGGCGGCACCGCCCTCTGCCTCCGGCCCCGCCTGCCTATGCTGGACCGCTGCCTGCACCCTGTCTCCGCCGGCAGCGTCTTCTCTCTGGGTCCCGTGCAGGTCACGGTCTTCCCCACCAGCCACGACGCTGGCGAAAGCGTGGACTACCGCATCGACTGCGGCGGCGCGTCCGTGGGGGTCCTCACCGATACCGGCTTCGTGCCGGAGCCGGCGGCCGCTGCCCTCACCGGTGTGGATCTGCTGGTGCTGGAAAGCAATCACGATGTAGAGTGGCTGCTGTCCGGCCCCTATCCTTACCCCTTGAAGCAGCGCATTCTCGGCCAGCGGGGCCACCTGTCCAACGAGGACGCCGCCGCCTTTGCCCGCCGCATGGCGGAAGGCGGCACCCGCCGGTTCGTGCTGGCCCATCTGAGCCGCGAAAACAACACCCCCGCACGGGCCCTGCAAGTCATGACCGCCGCCCTCGCCGGTCTGGATGCTGCCGTCACCGTGGCGCCTCGGGGTGAGCTGAGCGACGGCTACGAAACGGAGGTGACGCCATGCAGAAGGTAACGCTCCTCTGCGTCGGCAAGCTGAAGGAGAGGTTCTACATCGACGCCGCCGCCGAATACGCCAAGCGTCTCCAGCGCCTGTGCCGTCTGGAGATCGTGGAGCTGCCGGAGAGCCGCCTGCCTGACGACCCTTCCCCCGCCGAGCTTCGCCGCGCCCTGCAAGCGGAGGCCGCCGCCATCCGCCAGCGCCTGCCCGGCAGCGGTGCGCTGGTGGCCCTGTGCATTGAGGGCAAGCCCTGCTCCAGCGAGGAGCTGAGCCGCCGCCTGACGGAGCTCGGCGTACAGGGCAGGACCCAGCTCACCTTCCTCATCGGCGGCAGCGTAGGGCTGGACGAGAGCCTCAAGCAGCAGGCCGATTGGCGGCTGAGTATGTCCCCCATGACGTTCCCCCACCACATGGCCCGTATCATGCTGCTGGAGCAGATCTACCGCGCCTACCAGATCGCCGGCGGTGCCAAATATCACAAATAGGAGGTCATTTCCCATGGAAAACTGGAGCTTTACCGGCCGTCCCGATGCCCCCGCGTGGCCCAGGGACGCCGCCGGGCAGGACGAAAAGGCCGTCCTGCTCGCCAGCACCTTTGACTCCCCCGCCGATGCCGACACCATCATCTCGCTGCTGTCGGCCTACGGCGTCCCCTGCTTCAAATACTATGACCGCGAGGGCGGCGCCGGTAAGGTCATCAGCGGCTTCTCCGGCTACGGCGTCAGCCTGTATGTCCCCGCCTCCCGTCTGGAGGAGGCCCGGGAGCTGCTGGCCGCCACTCCCGTGGAGGATCAGGAATAGGCACACATAAATCCGGAAAGGAGTACCGATATGAACTACAAACAGGAATACGAGCGCTGGCTCCACAGCAGCGCGCTCTCCCCTGCCGAGCACACGGAGCTGGAGAGCATTGCCGGCGACGAAAAGGAGATCGAAAACCGCTTTTACGGCCCGCTGGAATTTGGCACAGCCGGTCTGCGGGGCACCATGAAGGTGGGCCTGCACCAGATGAACATCCACGTCATCCGCTGGGCCACGCAGGGCTTCGCCAACGTCATCGCCGACGGCGGCGAGGAGGCGAAAAAGAAGGGCGTTGCCATCTGCATGGACTGCCGCAACAACAACATGACCTTCTCCCACGCCGCCGCCGAGGTCTGCGCCGCCAACGGCATCCACGTCCGCATCTTTGAATCCCTGCGTCCCACGCCGGAGCTGAGCTTCGCCGTCCGCTACTACGGCTGCCAGGCGGGCATCAACGTCACCGCCAGCCACAACCCCAAGGAATACAACGGCTATAAGGTCTACTGGTCCGACGGCGCGCAGCTGCCGCCCCAGCACGCCGACGCCATCGCCGCCCAGCTGGAGAAGATCGACATCTTCACCGGCGTAAAGCGTATGGACTTCGACGAGGCGGTGAAGGCCGGTCTCATCGAGATCATAGGCGAGGAGACGGATCGCGCCTTCATGCAGAACGTCATGGCCATGATCAACGACCGCAGCTCCATGGCGGAGGTGGCCGACACCTTCAAGGTGGTCTACACGCCGTTCCACGGCTGCGGCTGGAAGCTGGTGCCGGAGGCCCTCCGCGGTCTGGGCGTCAAGCACCTGTACTGCGTGGAGCAGCAGATGGTGCTGGACGGCAACTTCCCCACCGTGGCCTCCCCCAATCCGGAGAATCCCGAGGGCTTCTATCTGGCCATTGAGCTGGCCGACAAGGTGGGCGCCGATTTTATCCTCGGCACCGACCCTGACAGTGACCGCGTGGGCATCATGGTCCGCGACCACAGCGGCAAATTCGTGGCCGTCACCGGCAACCAGACCGGCGTACTGCTGCTGGACTATCTGATCGGCGCCCTGCGCCGCGCCGGCAGAATGCCGGAAAAGCCGGTGTTCCTCAAGTCCATCGTCACCACCAACATGGCCCGCAAGGTGGCGGAGGAAAACGGCGTCGCCTGCTTCGATACCTTCACCGGCTTCAAGTTCATGGCCGAGAAAAAGGCCCAGCTGGAGTCCGCCCATCAGGGCCAGGTCATCATGTCCTACGAGGAGAGCTACGGCTATATGCTGGGCGACTATGTCCGCGACAAGGATGCTGTCACCGCCTCCCTGATCATCACGGAGATGGCCGGCTGGTACGCCGCCCAGGGGATGACGCTGTATGACGCGCTGCAGGCCCTGTTCGCCAAGTACGGCTGGTACGGTGAAAAGACCCACAATCTGGTGATGCCCGGCGTGGACGGTCTGGAGAAGATGGCCGCGCTGATGAAGCGCCTGCGCCAGACGCCGCCCGCGGAGATCGGCGGCGTGACCGTCGCCGTCCGCAAGGACTACGCCGATGGCACCGCCATCGACTGCGCCACCGGCGTTTCCACGCCCATGGAGCTTCACGGCAGCAATGTCCTGCGCTACGAGCTGGCGGACGGCACCACCATTCTGGTCCGTCCCTCCGGCACGGAGCCCAAGATCAAGGTCTATCTCCTGACGCAGGGCAGGGACGCAGCGGAGCGGGACGCCAACATTGCCAAGTATTCCGCCTGGGTGGAGACGCTCACCCAGTGACCCGTCCTTTCGCGGCGCGCGCCCGGGGTATCCCCCGTTTTGCACCGCGGACTCCTTCATGATGAAGAAACGGCAGGCCCCCGCTCCCTGAGCGGGGGCCTTTTCCGTCTGACAAATGGACTTTGACCGGCAGCGCCGCTCCCAAAAGCGCAAAAAAGGACCGCCCTTCGGCGGTCCTTTCTGCGTTGGTGTCAGCGATAGAGGTAGCCGTACTTGTCGCGGAGGGTGACGATCAGCGTTTCCAGATCGGCCGGCAGGTCGTTCCTGCCGCTGAGGTCATAGTCCTTCGGCTCGCCGAAGGTGCGGACGCGCACCCTGTCGCCGCCCAGGAACAGCACACCGGCGTTGTGGGAATCCACCATGTCCTCCGCCGTCTGGAACAGCGTGAACTTGTCGTGGCACGGCTCAGACGTGTAGGGGCAGAACTGGGTGCAGTTGCCGCACTCGTTGCACATCTTGTCCACATGGACGATCTGGTGGCTGCCGTCGGCCATGCGGATGGTCACATTGGCGCGGTTGGGGCAGGAATCCACGCAGTTCTCACACACGGTGGCGCACTGGAGGCAGCGCTCGCCCTCCCGGCAGACGCACCCGCTCATGGCCAGAATCCCCTTCTTGGCCTCGGCGTCCGCCTTGGTGACGTAGGCCTGCTCCGGGATGTCGTAGGTGTGTGCGGTGCCGATGACCGCCTCGGCAAAGGCGGCGGCGTCGGCAATGCCCTCCACCACGGTGGCGGGGCCGCGCTTGGCGTCACCGGCGGCGTACACGCCGGCCACGTTGGTCTGGAAGGCGGGACGGCCCTTCTTATCCAGCTCGATGCCGTTGGCGGCCATCAGAGCGTCGTCCACCTGCTCGCCCACGGCGGAGATCACCAGATCGCAGGGGATGTGGAAGAATTCACCGCTGCCCACGGGACTGCGGCGGCCGGAGGCGTCCGCCTCGCCCAGCACCATCTTCTCACATTGCAGCACGCCGTCGGCCTGCTTGACGGGGGCGGCCAGCTCGGCAAATTCCACGCCGTCCGCCAGCGCCAGCGCCAGCTCATGCTCGTCGGCGGGCATATACTTGCGGGTACGGCGGTACACCAGCGTCACGTGCTCCGCGCCGCTGCGCTTGGCAAGGCGCGCCGCGTCCATGGCGGTGTTGCCGCCGCCGATAACGGCGATATTCCCTGCCACGCCGATGTGGCCGGCCTTGACGCCCTTCATCCACTGGATGGCGCCTGCCACATCGCCGGCGATATCCAGCTTGCCGGGCTTCCACGCGCCCACGGCCAGCAGGATGTGGGTGTAGCCCATCTTTTTCAGCTCGTCCACGGAGGGGGCCGCCGCGCCGCACCTGACCTCCACGCCGTATCGCTCCATAAGCGCCACATCCTTTTCAATGGCCTCGTTGGCGATACGGAAGCTGGGGATCACATGGCGGGGCACGCCGCCCAGACAGCTCTCACGCTCGAAAATGGTGGTCTCGATACCGGCGCGGCCGCAGAAGTAGGCGGCTGCAATGCCGGTGGGGCCGCCGCCGATGATGGCGACTCGCTTGCCCGCCACTCTGGCGGGCCGCTTGACGGAGGCCATCAGGGCGCCGTAGCCCTTCTTCGCCGCCAGCAGCTTGGTGTCGCGGATGCGGACGGACTCGTCATAGAAATTGCGGCTGCACTTGGTCTGGCAGCGGTGGGCGCAGATGGTGCCGGTGATAAACGGCAGGGGGTTTTTCTCGGTGATGAGCTTCAGCGCCGGCCCGTACAGGCCCTTACGGCACAGCTCCATATATTCAGGGATATCCTGCGCGATGGGACAGCCGCCCTTGCAGGGTGCGGTGAAGCAGTCGATCCACGGCACGTTCTTCTCGCTCTTGCGGCTGGGCAGGGGCTTGATGGGCTTGATGTGGTGCACGTCGGTATGGCTGGCGGCGCTCATGTCGCAGATGGCCTGCGTATCCGTGCCGTCAAAGGGCTTGTAGGCCATGGGCTCCACCTTCTCCACCATCTGGAGCAGGCGGTTGTAGCCGCCGGGCTTGAGGATGGTGGTGGCCACGGTGATGGGCCAGATGCCCGCCGCGAACAGCCTGTCGCAGTTGAAGAACTCGGCGCCGCCGGCGAAGGAAATACGCATTTTGCCCTTGAACTGGCGGGAAATGCGGTGGCACATCTCGATGGTCAGGGGGAACAGGCTGCGGCCGGACATATACATCTCGTTGTTGGGCAGCTCGCCGCGGGTGGTGTCCACGGGGAAGGTATTGCTGAGCTTCAGGCCGAATTCCAGACCCTTGCTGTCCGCCAGCGCCTGCAGCCGCTGGAACATGGGCACGGCGTCGGCCCATTGCAGATCCTCGTTGAAGTGGTGCTCATCGAACACAATATAGTCGTAGCCCATGCTGTCCAGCGTGCGCCGCGCCGTCTCGTACCCCAGAATGGTGGGGTTGCACTTGACGAAGGTGTGCAGGTGCTTCTCGGTGATGAGG
>CAKTOK010000037.1 GCA_934589835.1 uncultured Oscillospiraceae bacterium
TGCTGATGGTCTTATCGCAGTAGTCGCAGATGTGATCCTTGTTGGTGTCCGCGTGGTTGCTGATGGTCTTATCGCAGGTGTCGCAGATGTGATCCTTGTTGGCGTCCGCGTGGTTGCTGATGGTCATATTGCAGATGTCGCAGATGTGATCCTTGTTGGTGTCTGCGTGATTGCTGATGATCTTATCGCAGGTGTCGCACTTGTGATCCTTGTTGGTGTCGGCGTGGTTGCTGATGATCTTACCGCAGGTGTCGCATTTGTGATCCTTGTTGGCGTCCGCGTGATTGCTGATGGTCTTATCGCAGGTATCGCAGATGTGATCCTTGTTCGCGTCCGCGTGATTGCTGATGGTCTTATCGCAGGTATCGCAGATGTGATCCTTATTGGCGTCCGCGTGGTTGCTGATGATCTTATCACAGATGTCGCACTTGTGATCCTTGTTCGCGTCCGCGTGGTTGCTGATGATCTTGCCGCAGTAGTCGCACTTGTGGTCCTTATTCGCATCCGCGCACTGGCTCAGGACCGCGTTGCAGACATCGCACCTGTGGTCCTTATCGGTGTCGGTGCAGGGCTCGGTCATTCTGCCCATGATACACACCGTGCATCTGCGGGCGTGGGTGCCGTCGCCGTTGTCGAATGCCGTGCTGCCCCAGGTGTGGGCGGGGTTGGCGGCAACGGTATAGCCGCAGTCCGTACACGTCTCCGGCGTGGTGCAGTCGCCGTCATCCATAATGTGGTGGAGGGCCTCATCCTCGGGCCAGCCGCAGGCGCAGGCCCTCCAGTGGCCTGTCGCATCGCCCTCCCACCTTGTGCTCACCTGATGGGTATGCTCATCGCCGCTCTGGTTGGCAAACACCGGAATGGTCCGCTTCGCCGCCGCCAGATACTGGCATCGGCTGTTCCACGGATGGGCGCTGCCGGCGCGGCCCGCGATGAGCGCCGACAGCACCGTGCCGTCGCCGAACCGGACGCCGTGCCTGGCCGCCACCTCGCCCACCGCCGTATATTTGTCCTCGTTGCCGCTGGATGCGGCCCGCTCCGCCGTGGTGTTCAGATAGTAGCAGTTCTCCAGGCGATAGCGCTCCTTGCCTTTGCCGCCGCCGGCAGTAATGAAGCCCACGATGCCGCCGATGTCCTCCGCATCGGGCGCCGTCAGGGCGCCCACACTGTAGCAGCTCCGAAGCGTCAGCGTCTTCGCGGCGTCATCTCCGCGCACAGTGATCCACCCCGCGATGCCGCCCAGGAAGGTAAAGCCCTTGGACCGGAGGATCTTGACCTCGCCGGCATTGTAGCAGTCGGAGATCAGTCCGTGGCCGCTGGCCTGACCGATGATGCCGGCGCTCACCAGCTCAGCGGTCACGGTACCGAGGTTGGCGCAGCCGGTGACGGTGAGGTCGCTGTCGGCGTCGCCGAAAATGCCCACAAGCCCGCCGGCCACCTCACCGCTGGCGACAGCGGCGGTGTTGATGCAGTTGGTGATGGTGATCGCTCCCGTGCCGCTGCCCAGAAGGCCGCCGGCATAGCCGCTGGCGATGGTGACGCTGCCCGCCACGGTCAGGTCCTTGAAGACGGCATTGTGCGCGTCCCCAAAGAGGCCCGCGTGATTCGCGGTGCTGTTGACGTTCAGGTTCTTGATGGTATGGCCGCCGCCGTCAAAGATGCCGCCATAGGGGTTCTGCGGGCTGCCGATGGGCGTCCAGAGCTGGTTTTGCAGGTCGATGTCCGCCGTCAGCACGGCGCAGGCGGTGTTCTGGCCCCGACCGCCGTCGCCGTTGACGGTATCACGGAAGAGCCCCAGCTCCTCCGCCGTGGCGATGCGGTAGGGGTCCTGCTCCGTGCCGGCGCCCGTCAGGGCCTTGCGCCACTTGGCGGTAAAGGTCACGTCCCCGTAGATGGAGGAGTTGAATTTGTAGACCGCGCCGGCAGCGTTCAGCCACGCCACGAAGGCCCAGCCGTCCTTCTGGGGGTCGTCGGGCGCCGTGACCTTCGTGCCCTTCCGGACGAGCTGCTTTGCGTATTCCGTGCCGCCGTCCCGATAGGTCACGGTGGCGGGGGTGACGTTGGGCTCAGGGGTGTTGGTCGTGTCGTTGATCACGTCGCCGGTGTCGATGGGCTGGCCGCTGAGCTTGGCGTTCTTGTTCATGGTCAGCCCGCGATAGAATGTGCCGCCGGAGACATGGCACTCCGTGGTGACAGGGCCGTAGAACGTGCCGCCGGAGAGGTTGCCGCAGAATTTCTCCCACGCTGTGCCCATGTTCCCATTAGAGTCCGTCACGGTGACGCTGCCATGGAAAATACCGCCCCTTATGTCGCCCTCGCAGGAGACGTCGCCGGTAAAGACCGTGGTAGGCTTCCCGTCCGTGTGGTCGATGGCGTTGGTGGCCTTTACGGAGTCTACGTAGTTATTTTTTGTGCCAATCTTGTTCGTTCCCACATACACCGTGCCCTCCACCCGGCCGCCGTTGGCATAGAGGAAGCAGCCGGGATGGTTGACGGTATAGGTCGAGCCAATATCCATATAGACCGCGGCGCCGTTGGTGGCCGTGCAGCCCGTGATGCGGGCGTTCTCCCCCAGCTCCAACTCAGCAAAGCCCATCAGGGCCACGCCGCCGCCGTTTTTCGCCTCACAGCCGGAGATCACAGCGTCCAGAACAGACACCGGGCCGTTTGTGTGGTCGCGGACAGACAGGCCGCCGCCGCGTTCGCTTGCCTTGCAGTTCTCGATGCGGCCGCCGGTGATCCGGACGGTACCCTCGGATGCCGAGATGCCGCCGCCGGACATGGCAGAGCAGCCGCTGATGACGCCGCCCTCCATGGTAAAGGAAGCCCCGGAGTAAATGTATACGCCGCCGCCGTTGGCGCCGTTGTTGGCGGAGAGGACGCAGTTCCGGATGGCGCCGCCGGTCATGGTGACGGAGCCGCCCTCGGCATAGATGCCGCCGCCATACGCGGACTGCGCTCCGCTCTGGATGCCGCAGGCATAGATGGTGCCGCCCGCCAGCACGAAGGACGCGCCCGTCTCCACATACACGCCGCCGCCATAGTAAGTGTAGGACTGTCCCGCGCCATTGTCATACTTAAACCCCTTGCCGCCGGTGATGAGGCCGCCTGCGGGAAGGGATGCGTCGCTGTGGGTCGCCTCGGGGCGGCTGTCGGTCAGCGTCAGGGTGCTGCCGCTGGTGACGCGGAAGATGCTGTCGGGCTGTGCGCTCTGGTCAAAGCGCAGGACGTGGCCGTTCAGATCTACCGTGGCGTCGCCCGTGACCGTCAGCACGCCGGAGATGGTCACGTCCTCCGCCAGCGTATACACGCCGTCTCCCAGGCCGTTGGCCAGATAGGCGTCGATGTTGTCCGCCTTCCATTCTGTTCCGGCGGGAGAAAGGTAGCTGCCGCCGGTACCGGCGAGGGTCCGCGCTGATACGCCGGTATCCTCGCCCACGGTGTAGGCCGTGTCCTCCGCCAGCACCTGCACCGGCAGCAGCGTCAGGGCCAGCACCAGCGTCAGGAAAACGGATGCGATGCGTTTTTTCATCTCTGCTCCTCCTCTTTGTCGTGGGGCGCGCCGCCCAGTTGAAAGTCGTAGCGCATTTCCAGCGCGTGAAACAGCCGGTCCATGAGCTGCTGGGCCATGGCGCGGATGTCCAGCGTGGCCACGAAGGCCCGCACCTGCGCCGCCTCCGGCTCCGGCACCTGATAGGCCCGCAGGCTCATGGTCAGGAAGCAGTCCAGCTTCTTCTCCAGCGACAGCGCCCCGCCGCAGGGCTGGGCCATGTAGCCCCGCATGAGGCCCGCCGAGCCGATCTCCAGCGCGTAGAAGTCCTCCGGCGTCAGCGACGGCTGGTAGGGGCCGAAGATGTCGTACAGCTCCTTGGCCGTCTCGCGGAAGATGTAGGCCGACGCCTCCTGCTGGGTGTAGGCCTCGATGTAGATCTCCCGCAGGTTCTCGTTCAGCTCCGTCAGGGTCATCTGGATGGCCGTCTCCACGGCGTAGACATAGACCGGCGGCAGCTTGGCCCCGATGGAGGCCCGCGCCGCCCCGAACTGGCCGGAGAACATGAAGGCCACCAGTTCCGTCAGCACGCCGTCCTTGGCGCGGAAGATGTTCTGGAAGCTGCTGTTGGACACCTCCGCCCGCTGGACGATCTCCGCCACGGTGGTCTTTTTGTAGCCCTGCTCCAGAAACAGCTTGACGCACACCGCCAGGATCCGCCGCTTCGCCGGCAGGCTTGCATTTGTCAGGGAAATGGGGACTCCTCCTCTCCTGTTTGGCATATATGCCATTATCTTATCATGCCGCGCGGGAATGTGCAACGGATTTTTCGCATTTCCTCCGGAGACGGCAAAAAAACTGCCATGCACCTTGGGTGCATGGCAGTTTTTTTGTTGCAGTTATTCGGCGATCTGGTTCTCCACCAGATCGGCCAGCGCGTCCACCGCTTCCTTCTCATCGGCGCCGTCCGCGATCAGGGTGATGGCGGTGCCCTGCACGATACCCAGACTCAGCACGCCCAGCAGGCTCTTGGCGTTGACGCGGCGCTCCTCCTTCTCCACCCAGATGCCGCTCTTGAACTCGTTGGCCTTCTGGATAAAGTAGGTGGCGGGTCTGGCGTGCAGACCGACTTCATTCTTGACCGTGATTTCCCGTGTATACATGGAACAGCACTCCTTATGCAGCAATTTTACAGATTTGGCCAAAAAGGCAAGCTTACAGTATCTCTATTATACCGAAACACCCGCTGCAATGCAATGGGCATTGATACGAAATTTGTACTAAGCCCTATGATTTTCCCTGAACAATTCGTCGAATCTGACAAAATGCGGCGGTCATTTCAGCTCCACCACCGTCACGCCTGCCTCTCCCTCGCCGTAGCGGCCCAGGCGGAAGCTCTTAACGGCCCTGTTTTTCTTCAGCATCTGGTGGACGGCAGCCCGCAGCGCGCCGGTACCCTTGCCGTGGATGATGGTGACCGAGCCCAGCTTAGAACGCTGTGCCGCGTCCAGATAGTTCTCCACCACGCTCTCCGCCTCCAGCGTCTCCAGACCCCGGATATCCAGCTCGGCGGAGACGCGGGCGCCGGTGTTGATCTGCACCGTGCCGCCGCCGTTGGCGGCGCGGGACTTGGCGGCCTGCTTTTTCTTCTCCTCGATCTCCTCCGCCGTCTCCAAAAGACGCACCTGCGCGGCCTTGACGGTCATCTTCATCTTCCCTGCCTGCAAAAGCAGGGTGCCGTCGCCGTTGACCGCCAGCACCGCCGCCGCTGTCCGAACGCCTGCCAGCTCCACCGTGTCGCCCACGGCAATGGGACGGCTGGGCGCCGGGATGGGCTCCTGCTCCTCGTCGTGCTGGTGCAGCGCCGCCTCCGCCTCCTTCAGGCGGCGGCGGACATCGGCCTTGCCGTCGTTCACTGTCTGATAGTCGCTGCGCTGCTGCTGCTTCCGCAGCTCGTCCAGCTCGGCGAATACCTGCTCCGCCTGCTGCTGGGCCTGCCGCACGATACGCCGTGCCTCGGCCTCGCCCTTGGTGCGGGCGTTGTCCTTGGCCTTCTCCATCTGTTCCCGGAACGTCCGGGCCTTGCGGGCATCCTCCTCCCGCTGCTGCCACAGGCGATCTGCCTCGGTCTGGGCCTTTTCCAGCCGCTGACGCTTCTCCTCCAGCTGGGTCAGCACGTCCTCGAACCGGACGGATTCGCTGTCCATCTGCGCCTTGGCCGCCTCGATGACGCTCTCGTCCAGTCCCAGCCGCCGGGAGATGGCAAAGGCGTTGGACTTGCCGGGAATGCCGATGAGCAGCCGATAGGTGGGCCGCAGAGTCTGTACGTCGAACTCACAGCTGGCGTTCTCCACCCCCGCCGTGGTCATGGCGAAGGTCTTCAGCTCCGCATAGTGGGTGGTGGCCGCCGTCAGCGCCCCCTTGCTCCGTACGTCCTGAATGATGGCGATGGCCAGCGCCGCGCCCTCCACCGGGTCTGTGCCCGCGCCCAGCTCATCGAACAGGATGAGGCTCCTGTCGTCGGCCTGCTTTAAGATCTCCACCGTGTTGGCCATGTGCGCGGAGAAGGTGGACAGGCTCTGCTCGATGCTCTGCTCGTCGCCCACGTCCGCCAGAATACGGGAGAACACCTGCACGGCGCTCTGATCTCCGGCGGGGATGTGCAGGCCGCACTGGGCCATCAGGCTCAAAAGACCGATGGTCTTCAGGGTCACGGTCTTGCCGCCGGTGTTGGGACCGGTGATGACCAGCGTGTCAAACCGGCCGCCCAGCTCCACCGTCACCGGCACGGCCTTGGCCTGATCCAGCAGGGGGTGCCGCGCCCGTTTCAGGTCGATGCCGCCCCGCTTGCGCACCATGGGACGCCCCGCGTCCATGGCGTAGCTCAGCTGCGCCCGGGCAAAGATGGCATCCAGCTGCACCAATACATCGTAGTTATAGAGGATCGTCTCCCGCTGGGCGGCGCACTCGCCGGACAGGATCCGCAGGATGCGGTCGATCTCCTTGTCCTCCTTGGCCTCCAGCTCCTTCATCTCGTTGTTGGCCTGCACCACGCCCATGGGCTCCACAAACAGTGTGGCGCCGGAGGAGGACACGTCGTGGACAAGTCCCGGCAGGCTGCCCTTGCACTCCGCCTTTACCGGCACCACGAACCGCCCGTCACGCTGGGTGATGAGTGCCTCCTGCAGCACCTTGGCGTAGGAGGGGGAGGAGATGATGCGCTGTAAGATCTGGCGGCCCTTGGTGGCCGCCACCCGCATCTGACGCCGGATGTCCGCCAGCTCGGGGCTGGCGGTGTCGGCGATGGTCTCCTCGTCCAGAATGGCGCCGCGGATGCGGTCCTCCAGATACTTGTTGGGCCGCAGGGCAGAGAACAGCCGGTCGATGGCCGTGGGGTCTCCCTGCCGGTCCGCATCGTAGTCGCTGACCCGCCGGGTGGCCGTCAGCACACCGGCGATATCCAAAAGCTCGCGGGTATTCAGCATACCGCCGTGGTCGGCGCGGTTCAGCGCCTGCGCCACGTCCTTCACACCGGTGAACGACGGGCTGCCGTGCAGCCCCAGCCGCTCCTTGGCCGCGTCCGTCTCGTCCAGCAGATGGCTGACCGTCTCCGGCTCCGTGGCGGGCCGCAGCCTGCGGCACCGCTCCTTGGCTTCGTCGCTGACCGCCCGCTGCGCCAGCATTTCCAGCACGGCGGGCAGCTCCAGCGTCCGAATGGATTTTTCAAACAGATCACTCATATATGTATGTCCTCGTTTTATCCCAAAAGGGCTTTGTAGTAGTCCAGCGTCCGGAAGCTGCGCTCCAGCTGGCTGGCGGCAAAGGCCTCCCCCGCATGGTCCAGCTCCCGCAGCGCCGTCTCCTCCAGCGTGAAGCTGTACAGCTTCTTGCTGTCGCAGTACAGGATGTGCCGCAGGGCCGCCAGCCCCGCCGCCGTCAGCGGCATGCTCAGCCCACCCTGCCGCTTGCAGCCGCCGCAGTGGACCACACCGTGGACCACGTCCAGCATGGGGGCCTCCGGCTCCGGCCGGCCGCACACGGCGCAGGACGATGCCAGCGGCTCAAAGCCCGCCAGCGCCAGCAGCCGGAGCTGGAACGCCGCCTTCACCAGCCGCGGGTCCCTGTCCAGATAGCACAGGGCGTACAGCGCGTTCAGCAGCAGGGACAGCAGCTCCGGCGCTGCCGTCTCCTCGGGGCACACCGCCTCCGTCAGCTCCGCGAAGTAGGACGCCAGCGCCAGCAGCACGATGTCCCGCCGCACGCCGTCGAACAGCTCCACCGTGGACGCCTCGTCCAGCAGGAACCAGCTTCCCCGCCTGTACAGCGTCAGCTCGGAGTAGGCCAGCAGCTGGCAGGCCGCGGCGATGCGGCTGTTCTTCCGCCGTGCGCCCCGTGCGATCAGGGGGATCTTGCCCCTGTCCGGCGTCAGTACGGTCAGGATCTTATCCGCTTCCTTTGTCTCCGTGACCCGCAGCACCAGACCGGTGGTCACTGTTTTTCCGTCTTGCATACTGCCTCCTGCTGACCGCGCCACAGCAGGTACGCCTCCGGCGCGCCTGTGTCGCAGAACAGCTCCCAGTAGTCCATGGCCGTCACCTCCCTGCCCTTAGCATGGAGGTCTGCGGCGGAATTATCGCAGGGAATGTTTGCCGCGCCTGCGGCGGATTGATTGCCCCCGTCGGCAAGGGGCCGTTCCGTGCCTGCGGGCACGGGGCGCTTCCTTTTGCACTGTTGCGGTGCCCAAAATTTCTGCGCTGCCTAACGGCGGGCGCTTGAAATTTTGACCGCGGCCACTCGCTCCCCTCGCTTTATCCGCCACCGGCGGCGCTCGGATCGCTCCCTCCGGCGGCCCCATTTCTTTCAGCAGCCGTATAGGAGCTGTTTCACGCTCCGGCGCGACCCACTTTTGCCCACGGCGGCACAAGAGCCGTTCCGCGCCTGCGGGCGCGGGTCACTTTTGGCCCCAGCCCCAAAAGTGACCAAAAGGGCTGCTTGAAACCGCAGGTTTCAAGACTTCCTGCGCGCCTGCAAAATCTTTTTTGCGGAAATGCGTTCCTCGCGTTGTGGGCGCGGTGGCAACAACGCCTAAATGTGGAATTGACTTTCTTCTGTCCCCGCTGCCGCTGAACGTCCAAAATGTAGAACTGTGCAGCGGCGCATTTCAGAGTAAAAGCGGCAGCGCTCAGAGAAATACGTCAGTTCAACATTTCGGACGAACCAGAACGCGGCATCACGCGGCGGAAGGAAATCCAAAAACCATGGGTTTTTGGCGGCGTTCTTTCCCCCATTTCTTTCGCTGCTGAAAGAAATGGGGCCGCCGGAGGCAAAAAGGAAATAATTTTGCCGCTGTTGGCAAAAGTGGGTCGCGCCGGAGCGCGAAACCTTCCTCTTACTCCTCGTTATACCCCTGACTGCGGATAAAATTCACGTTGTCCCGCCAGTTTTCCTTGACCTTGACCCACGTCTCCATGTACACCTTCGTGCCCATGAACTTCTCGATGTCCCGCCGCGCCTGCGAGCTGATGCGCTTGAGCATCTCGCCGCCCTTGCCGATGATGATGCCCTTGTGGCTGGCCTTCTCACAGTAGATGGTGACATCCAGATCGATGATGCCGCTGTCCTCCCGCTCGGAAAACCGCGTCACCTCCACCGCCGTGCCGTGGGGGATCTCCTTGTCCAGACACCGCAGCATCTTCTCCCGCACGATCTCGGCGCAAACCTGGCTGTCCGCCTGATCGGTGGTCATGCCATCGGGGAACAGCTGCGGCCCCTCCTGCGCGTATTTTTCCAGCTGGTGCATCAGATCCTCCAGCCCGTCGCCCGTCCGGGCGGAGATGGGGATGATGGCGTCAAAGCCGTCATACGCCTCGCTGTACGCGGCGATGACCTCCAGCAGCGCGTCCTTCTTCTCCACGGTGTCGATCTTGTTGATGCACAGCACGCAGGGCAGGTTCTCCTCCCGGATGCGCTGGAGCAGAATGCGCTCCGGCTCGCCCACATGGGCGATGGGCTCTACCAGCAGCAGCGCGCACTCCACGCTGCTCAGGCTCTCCCGCACCACCTTGACCATGTAGTCCCCCAAACGGCTGCGGGGCTTGTGCAGACCCGGCGTATCCAGCAGGACATACTGGGTATTGCCCCGGTTCACCACGCCGTAAATACGGTTGCGGGTGGTCTGGGGCTTGTCCGACACGATGGCGATCTTCTCGCCCACCAGTGCGTTGGTCAGGCTGGACTTGCCCACGTTGGGCCGTCCGCATACCGTGATCATCGCCGTTTTCGTAATGTGTTCCATCAGGTGATCCTCAACTTTCTTTGAGCAATTTTTATTTCCGTTCCAGCCCCAGCTGGGCCATGATAGCCTCCTCGCGCAGCCGCATCCGCGCCTTCTGCTCACCCTCGTCCATGTGGTCGTAGCCCAGCAGGTGCAGCACGGAGTGGACCGCCAGATACGCCAGCTCCCGCCGGTTGCTGTGGCCGTACTCCTTGGCCTGCGCCTTCACACGCTCCAGCGAGATGGCCATGTCGCCCAGCGGCACAAGGCCGGTGGCCACGTCGGCGTCCTCCTCTGCGGGCAGCTCCCCCTCCGCCAGCTCCAGCGCGGGGAAGCTCAGCACATCGGTGGGCCTGTCCACCTCCCGCATTTCGCGGTTCAGCGCCTGAATGCCCACGTCGCCGGTGATGAAAACGTCCACCTCGCAGGGCACGTCTACTCCCTGGGCGGCAAGGGCCGTGCGGATGACGCGGCGCAGAAAGCTCTTGGTGCCGTCGCTGACGCCCGGCACATCCGCCGTGACCGGTATATAGTGTCGCTTCATTTCCTTTTCTCCTCAAATTTCGCATAGGCCTCGATGATACGCTGCACCATGACATGGCGCACCACATCCTCCTTGGTGAGCTTGCAGACCGCTACGCCCTCCACATCCCGCAGCACCTTCATGGCCTCCTTCAGGCCGCTGACCTTGTCGGCGGGCAGGTCGATCTGGGTCACGTCGCCGGTGATGACCACCTTGGAGCCGAAGCCCATGCGGGTCAGGAACATCTTCATCTGCTCGCGGCTGGTGTTCTGCGCCTCGTCCAGAATGATAAAGCTGTCGTCCAGCGTCCGGCCGCGCATATAGGCCAGCGGCGCCACCTCGATGTTGCCCCGCTCCAGATACTTCTGATATGTCTCCGCGCCCAGCATATCGAACAGCGCGTCGTACAGCGGCCGCAGGTAGGGGTCTACCTTGCTCTGTAGATCGCCGGGCAGGAATCCCAGCCGCTCGCCTGCCTCCACGGCGGGACGGGTCAGGATAATGCGGTTCACCTGCTTGTCCCGGAAGGCGGCCACCGCCGCCGCCACCGCCAGATACGTCTTGCCCGTACCGGCAGGCCCCACGCCGATGGTGACGGTCTGCCTCAGAATGGCGTTGACATACTCCTTCTGGCCGATGGTCTTGGGCTTCACAGGCCGGCCCTTGCTGGTGATGCAGATGACGTCCTGCGTCAGCTCGCTGATGCGCTCGGCCTGCCCCGACCGGACAAGGCCGATGACATAGCGGACGTGCTGATCCGAGATGCTCTCGCCCTTGTTGGAAAGGGTCAGCAGCGCCTGCACCGCCTTTACCGCCAGCATCACATTTTCCGGTTCGCCGGACACGACGATCTCGCCGCCCCGATTCACCACCTGTACCTGAAATTCCGTCTCCAACAGGCGGATGTTCTCATCGAAGGAGCCAAACAGGTTGATGGCCTCCTCCATCCGTTCGATCCCGATGCGTTGTTCCATAGTCCGGTGTCTACCTCCCGATCTCCGGTATCTCCAGCGGCGATGATACGCCGATCTGTTCCTCGCATTCCGCGTGCAGCGTCACCACCAGCCGCTCCCCCTGCCGCACGGCGTCAAAGCGGCTTTGCAGCAGGTCGCCTCCGCTGTCCTCCAGCGCTGCCAGAAGCCGGCGCATCAGCTGCTCCTCCGCCTCGGCCCGGGCGTCCGCGATGGGGCGCTCCGCCTCCTCCACGGCATGGCGGACGGTGCGCTCCACCGCCAGCTTCACCGGCAGCGTCAGCCCAAAGGGCAGGCGCGCCTGATGGTACAGCGTCATTTTATCACAATCGGGGCCGGTCATGCTACCCTTTCCGTAGATTTTTATGCGTTTTCTCCCGATGTCCAGCGCCAGACGGGTGACAGTCCCCGTCTCCGCCCCCTTTTCCTGCACCGTCAGGGGCACGGAGACCGACAGCTCATACCATGTCCGCGCCCAGACCCGCCCCATGCCGTGGAGCAGGCGGTAGCCGCGGCTGTCGGAGTCCACCACGCCGGAGATCAGCACCTGACCGGCGGTGACGGTGCTGCCCGCCAGCACCTGCGCCTGTCCGTCCAGCGCCTCCACGCGGGTCACCAGCCCGTCCCGTGACGCCACCACGTTGCTCTTTTCTCCATCGGTGTACAGGTGAGGCGGGCGCTGGCGCTCCACCACCTGCACATGGGCGGTGCAGCCCCGCATATTCACCGTCAGCCACACCACGTCCGGCAGCTCCAGCAGTACCCGATCGCGCAGGGCCTCCTGATCGATGCGGCTGCGGCCGCCCAGCGTCACGCCGTGCTTTTCCAGCGCGCGGAGGATCGTCTCCGTAGGGACGGCGTCGTTACCCGTCACCTCAAAGGCCCAGATGTGCGTACTGCCCAGTGCCAAAACCACCGCCAGCAGCGCCGCCGCACCCCACAGCACATACCGCCGCCGGTACTGCCGCCACACCTCCGGCGCGCCCTCCGTCCGCAGCACCGTCAGCTGTGCGCCGGCGCCGGTCAGCAGCTGCCGCAGGCGCGGCAGGGCGGCGCGGGTGGTGACGGCCCGCAGCCGAAGCTCCGACAGCCAGCACAGCTCCCAGAGCGGGATGCCGTGGGCAGCGCAGAGATTCAGCACCCGCTCCGGCGCGGCACTCTCCACCTCCACCGTCACCTGGCCCCGCAGATAATTCCATACCCTCCGATACATGGCCGCCCCTTACTCCACCAGCTCCAGCCGCCGGATGGTCCCGTTGATCCGCAGCTCCTCGTCCGTCATGACCGCCAGCTCCAGCTCCTCGCCGGTGACCCGCAGCACGACGGTCCCTGCATTGACGTCCACCGCCTCCGTGCTGTAAGACAGCACGCCGCGATGGCGATCCACGTACAGCGAGCGGTTGCCCAGCAGCTCCATACGGGCCACGCCGGACGCCAGATTGACCGGCAGGTCCAGCCGGTCCATGGCCTGCTGGCTCACCCGCGACAGCTTTTTTGACAGTTTTGCCACCTGCTCCACCTCCGATACCCGCTGCCGGAAGGCCGGACGCCGCGGGTGAAAAAGCCTATGCGGCGCAGGCGGAAAAGTTGCCTGTCCCCGCGCATATCCGGCGGCGGCTGGCGCATAAAGTAACGACGGTGATGTGATTGAAGCGATGGGTCCTTTGGCTGTCCGGCGGCGCGGCCGGCGGGCTGGCCGTTCTGCTGCTGTGCCGCGAAACCGTTGCGGCACAAGGGGTTCGGGACGGCATAGAGCTTTGCGCTGCGTCGGTGATTCCGGCACTTTTTCCGTTTTTCATCGTCTCGCAGCTGTTGGTGGCGCTGGGGGCGGCGGAGGCGGCGGGGCGGAGATTGGGGCCGCTGTTCGGGCGCTTGTTCGGCGTGGGCGGCGCAGGGGTATCCGCGCTGCTGCTGGGGCTGACGGGGGGCTATCCCGTGGGGGCGAAAACCGTGGAAAGCCTTGTGCGGCAAGGGCTTCTGGGGCGCGAGGACGGGGCGGTGCTGCTGGCGTTCTGCAACAACGCGGGGCCGGCCTTTATCCTTGGCATCGCCGGCGGCAGCGTGTTCCAGAGCGGCCGCGCGGGGGCGTGGCTGTATGGGATCCACGCCGTCTCCGCCATCCTGATCGGTGTATTTTTCCACTTCATCATGAAGCACGTTTTTCTTCCGGTTTCTTCCGGTTATTTCCGGTTTTCCGCTTCATCATGCAATTCCCCGGCGGTGCGGGCCGGAAAGAGGCCCGTCTCTCCCGCCGCCGCGCTGGTGCAGGCGGTGGGCGGCGGGGTGCGGGCCATGGCGGGGGTGTGCGGGTCCGTGGTGTTCTTTCTGGTGCTGCTGCGTCTGGCGGAGGACCTGCTGGGGCCGCTGCCGCCGCTGGCGGCAGGGATGGCGGAGCTGACCAACGGGATCCTGCGGCTGACGCCGGACCGCGCCGGCTTTCTCACGGCGGCGGGACTGCTGGGGTGGGGAGGGCTGTCCGTCCACTGCCAGACGGCGGCGGTGCTGGCGGGATCCGGCATCTCCATGCGGTACTATCTGCCGGCCAAGGCGGCGCAGGGCCTCCTATCGGCGGCGCTGGCCGCGGCGGTATGGCAATGGGCGCTGTGAGCAGGCGAAAAAAAGAGACGGCATTGCCGTCTCTTTTTCGATGGGAGGGGTCACCGCTGGCCCTTGTCGTAGGGGATGCCCTCGGCCTTGGGGGCGCGGGACTTCTTGGAGGTGAAGGCCAGCACCACCAGAGAGATGATGTAGGGCATCATGTTGTACACGGCGCTGGGGATGTTCATGGCCTTCAGGAAATCGAAGCCCGCATACACGTTGGACAGGGCGCGGAACAGGCCGAACAGCAGGGCGGCCAGCGCAATACGGGTGGGCTTCCACTGGCCGAAGATCATCACGGCCAGCGCCAGGAAGCCGAAGCCGGACACGCCGTACTCAAAGCGCCACTCGGACACGCCGGCGGTGATGAAGACGATGCCGCCCAGACCGCCCAGCATACCGGAGATCAGGACGCCGGCCCAACGCATCTTGTAGACGTTGATGCCCACGGAGTCCGCCGCCTGCGGATGCTCGCCGCAGGCCATGAGGCGCAGGCCGAAGCGGGTCTTGTACAGCACCACATAGGCCGCGATCAGCAGCAGGAGCGTCACCAGCATGAACCAGCTGAATTCGAAGGAGCCGATGTTGGTGAGGAATGCCTTCTTGGCGCCGGCGAACTGGATGGTGGAGGACACATCATCGGGGTTGGAGGCGGTGTTGATGGCCTTGACGATGACGGTGGCGCCGGCGGTGCCCAGCATATTCAGAGCCGTGCCGACGATGGTCTGGTCCGCCTTGAAGTTGATGCAGGCCACGGCCAGCAGGCTGGAGTAGACCGTGCCGAACAGGGCGGCGGCCAGCAGGACCGTCAGGATGATCATAAGGGCGGAGGCATCAGTGGGCAGGTAGCGCATGGTCAGCGCGCCGCCCAGCGCGCCGATGATCATGACGCCCTCCAGACCCAGATTGATGACGCCGGAATGCTCGGAGAAGCAGCCGCCCAGCGCCACGAGGATCAGCACAGAGGCGAACGTCAGGGTATATTGCAGCAGCAGTACCATTACCGATCGCCTCCCTTCTCCTCAGACGCATCTGTTGGCGCGGCGGTCTGCTCCGCCGCCTTTGCCTTCTGAATGGCCCGTTCCTCGCGGCGGGCGATGGCGCTGTTCATGGCGTACTTCATAAACAGCACGAAGCCGCACAGATAGATGATGACGGCGGCGATCAGATCGGAGACCTGGGCACAGTACATGGTCTTATCCACATAGGCGCCGCCGGCGGTGATGTGCTGGATGAAGAAGGAGGCCAGAATGGTGCCGATGGGGTGCAGGCCCCCCAGAAATGCGGCGGCGATGCCGCTGAAGCCCATGCCGGGGACGGAGGAGGCGGTGCACTGCCACTGCTCATAGCCGGTGAGGTAGAACATGGCCGCGCCCAGCGCCGCCAGCGCGCCGGAGATCATCAGCGTCAGGACGATGTTGCGCTTTTCCGCCATGCCGCAGTATTTGGCGGCGTTCTTGTTGTTGCCGGTGGCCCGCAGCTCGTAGCCGAAGCGGGTCTTTTCCAGCACGATCCAGACCAGCACGGCGATGACCACGGACAGAGGCAGGGCGAGGCCCACATACTTGTTGTCGTTGAACAGTGCGCCCAGACCCAGAGAGGGCAGCACCGCGGAGGGGTTGGTGTCCGCCAGCACCACGGTATAGGGGCTGGCCACCTCCTTGACGTTGGTCAGGAGCATATTGGTGAGGTAGAGGACGATCCAGTTCAGCATGATGCCGGAGATGACCTCGTTGACGTTGCAGTAGGATTTCAGCAGACCGGAGACGGCGCCCAGCAGCGCGCCGCCCACCATGGCCAGCAGCATACAGGGGAGCCAGCTCCAGCCCCACCCCAGCGCGGCGTAAAGGCTCAGGGCCACGCCGGCGCAGTACTGGCCGGCGGCGCCGATGTTGAACAGGCCCACCTTGTAGGCGAACAGGATGGCCAGCGCGCACAT
>CAKTOK010000038.1 GCA_934589835.1 uncultured Oscillospiraceae bacterium
CCATGACCAACCGCCCCGACCTGTGGGGTCACTACGGCATCGCCCGGGAGCTGGCGGCGCTGTACCACCTGCCCATGACGGAGTTCCCCCACTTCGACCGGAATGTGACCAACACCTCCGGCTTCCACGTCACCGTGGAGGATACGGAGCGCTGCCCCCGCTACCTGTCCGCCCAGATCGAAGGCCTGTCCGTCAAGCCCGCCCCCTATCAGATGCAGAGCCGGATCTGGCGGATGGGGATGCGCCCCATCAACGCGCTGGTGGATGTCACCAACTATGTGATGCTGGCCACGGGACAACCCACCCATGCCTTCGACTCCGACCACATTGCCGGCCATATCATCGTGCGCCGCGCCGGTGAGGGCGAGAAGCTGCTGCTGCTCAACGGCAAGGAGCTGACGCTGACCGCCGACGATCTGACCATCGCCGACGACGCCGGTGTGGTGGGCCTGGCCGGCGTCATGGGCGGCGCCAAGGACTCCATCCTGCCTGAGACGGACAAGGTCATTCTGGAGGTGGCCAACTTCCAGGCCGCCGGCATCCGCCGTACCGCCCTGCGCTATGACAACCGCACCGAGGCCTCCGCCCGCTACGAAAAGGCCATCGACCCCGAGCGCTGCGATCAGGCCTTCGACCTGTCCATGCAGCTGCTCCATGAGCTGTACCCCGAGATGAAGGTCACCGGTCTGGCGGATCACTACCCCGTCCCCCTGAAAAAGGCGGAGCTTGACGTGGCCCTCAGCTGGCTGGAGCGCCGTCTGGGCAAGACCCTGACGCCGGAGGATATCACCGCCAAGCTGGCGCCGCTGGGCTTCCAGCTCACCTTCAACGGCGACAATATGCATGTGGTGGTGCCCACCTGGCGCTCCACCGGCGACGTGTCCATCAAGGCCGACATCATGGAGGAAGTGGCCCGGATGTACGGCTACGAGAACTTCGAGGCCGCGCCCATCACCACCTCCTTCGACGGCGCCATCAACCAGCTGGACAAGGATCTGGAGCGCCACATCAAGGAGTATCTGTCCATCCGCTGCGGGATGCAGGAGATCTTCACCTACCCGTGGATGGACGAGGCGTATGTCAACGCCGTACTTCAGAGCACTGACGGCATTCTGGCCCTGTCCACGCCGCCGTCCCCCTCCGAGCGTCTGATCCGCTCCTCCCTGCTGCCCAATCTGTGCAAGGCGGTGGCGAAAAACGAGCGGTACTACGGCGATTTCGCCATCTATGAAACGGCGCAGGTGTTCCGCGACGAGCATTACACCGCGCCCTACGATCCCCGAGAAAAGCTGCCCTCCCAGCGCAAGAACGTGGCCGGCGCCTTCGTGTCCGCCGGCAAGGACGTGACGGCCCTGTTCCGCAGAGCCAAGGGCGTGGTGGAGCAGATGCCCCGCTACACACACATGGAGACCTACACCCTCAGGCAGGTAGAAAAGCCCGTCTGGGCTGATGAAGTGGTGTGGCTGAACATCTATCTGGGCGAGGAGCGCATCGGCGATCTGGCCCTGCTGAGCAAGCGGGTGTCCATGGCCTGCGGCATCAAGAATGTCAACGTCATGCTGTTCCAGCTGGATCAGGACGCGCTGGTGCCTCTGCGCTCCCGCACCAATACCTTCACCCATCTGGCCGAGTACCCCATGACCGACTATGACATTTCCGTCCTGCTGGACGGCGAGGTGAAGTGGGCGGACGTGGCCCAGACTATCGGCGGCATCAAAAGCGAGCTGCTCCACGGCGCGTCCTTCGTGGATGAGTACCGCGGCAAGCAGGTGCCGGAGGGCAAAAAGTCCCTGACGGCACGGCTGATTATCGGCTCCCGCGAGAAGACCCTGACCTCCGGCGAGATCGAGGAGGTCGCCAACAGCGTCATCAAGAAGCTGGCCAAGCGCTTCGGCGCGGAGCTGCGCTCCCGCTGAGCTCCCCACTTTTTCCGGCGAGCCCGTGTTTTCCCTCTTTACAGAAGCGGGGAAATGGCGTATACTTGAGAGGATATTAGGAAAGGACGGTGTCGATATGGACGATTTCACCAGAAAGTTCAACGCAGCTGAAGACAAGGACCAGCAGGTGCATTACATCCTGACCACCGTTTACGAGTCTCTCAAGGAAAAGGGCTATGATCCCATCAACCAGATCGTGGGCTACATCCTGTCGGAGGATCCTACCTACATCACCAATCACAACTCTGCACGCACGCTGATCTGCAAGATCGATCGGGATGAGCTGCTGCAGGTGCTGGTCAAGAGCTATCTGGAGCTGTAAAAGAACCGGTAAAATGCCGCACGGCGGGCCGTGCGGCATTTTTTCTGCCTGCTTCGACGGGCTTTTGCCGCATCTGCCGGATTTTTCCTGCCGGTGCGCGTTGACAGGCGGCGCCAGATGTGTTACAATTTGGTTACAAAGTATTTCAATGGAGGTATCCTCATGGCAGATGTGAAAAAGGGCGAAGGCCTTGTCTATAAAAATCATCCCCTGCGCCGCGTGGACAATCTGATCTACTACGGCAGCATGGCCGACAAATACATCGTCATGTTCCAGATCCTGGACACCAAAAAGGAACAGGACATGAACGTGGCTACCCGGGTGTCCGTGCAGCTCCAGCTCACTGACCCCGATCTGCGCTCCCGTGACCGCGTGGTGAAGAAGTCCGAGAAGGACAGTCTGTATGCCGCCATGGACGTGGGCAGCATCTGGCTGGAGCGGGCGCTGGCGGGAAAGCTGTAAGCCCATGAAACGTATCCTGACCGCGGCATTGGCCGCTGTGGTGATGGCCTCCGCCATCACCGGCATCACCGTTCTGACTGAACGGTGCAAAACTCCCGTGATCCCGGTGGCCTACGCCATCCCTCTAAACGCATCTGTCGCTCTGCCCTCCGCCTCCGAAAAGCTGGAAAGCGCGGCAGGCCCTGTCATGACCTCCGGCGCGGCACTGTGCGCCGCCGTGACGCCGGCCACGCCGGATGCGGTGGAGGCGGCCATTGCCACCATCGAGCGCCAGAAGGCCGAGGCCGAGGAAAAGGCCCGCGCGGAAGCGGAGGCCAAGGCCAAAGCGGAGGCGGAAGCCAAGGCAAAGGCCGCGGCCATCGCCATGCAGGCCAAAAATGCCGCCGCGCCGCTGGGCGACGGCGTCATCAACGCCTCGGATGTGCGCCTACGCAGTGAGGCCAACACCTCCTCCGCTATTCTGGCCACTCTGTCCAAGGGAACGGCCGTTACCGTCCTGAGCCAGAACGACAGCTGGTACGCCGTGAGCTGTAATGGCGCCAGCGGCTATGTGGCCCAGCAGTATGTGACGCTGGGCAACGCCCTGCCCACCGAGGACGATGCCGCCGATACCGGCAGTGACAACACCAACGAGATTCCCGCCAGCGTCTCCGGCAGCTCCGCCGTCAGTCTGGCGTACCAGTACATGGGCGTGCCCTATGTCTATGGCGGCGCGTCCCCCAGCGGCTTCGACTGCTCCGGCTTCACCATGTATGTGTACAGCCAGCTGGGCGTGTCCCTGCCTCACGGCGCCACGCCCCAGCTGAACTATGGCACCGCCGTGGACCGCAGCGACCTTCAGCCCGGTGATCTGGTGTTCTTCCAGGACTACGGCTATGTAGCCTCCCATGTGGGCATCTACGTGGGCGACGGCCAATTCATCCACGCCTCGTCCTCCTCCAGCAACGGCTACTGCGTGTGCGTCTCATCCTTGACCAGTGGGTACTACAACACCCACTACCTGACAGCACGCCGCTTCTGACACAAGAAAAAAGGACTCCGGCCCACACGGGCCGGAGTCCTTTTTTCTTATCCGTTACTGCGCTTCTCCGTCCTGCGGCGTCTCCTGCGCCGCCCGGCGGGCGGCCACGAGGTTGACATACAGCTCCTCCGGCTTGTGGGGGCGGAGCTTCAGGTGATACACCAGCATAAACGCCGACACCAGCACCATCACCAGACTCAGCGCCTGGCTGACACGGATGGGTGCGCCGCCGATGGTCCAGTCGAACAGGTACAGGCTGTCGGTACGCAGGCCCTCAATCCAAAAACGCCCCAGCCCGTACCACAGGAAGTAGCACCAGGTGTTCTGCCCATCGAACCGCCGGACGCGGGATACCACCAGCGCGATGAGCAGCAGGCCCGCCACGTTCCACAGGCTCTCATACAGGAACGTAGGGTGTACATCCACCAGCTCTCCGGTCTTCGTCACCAGCTCCATGCGCCACGGCAGGGTCGTCTCGGCGCCGAAGGCCTCGCGGTTCATGAAGTTGCCCCACCGTCCCACGGCCTGCCCGATCAGGAATCCCATAACGATGAGATCCGTCATTGCTCCCAGCTTGAAGCCTTTTCGGCGGCTGAGCACCAGTCCCACCAGAAACGCAGCGATGACGGCGCCGTAGATAGCAAGGCCGCCATCCCAAATGGCTACGGCGCTGCCCCAGTCAAAGGAGCCGTCGGCTTTTTTGAAAATGTCCAGATAGAAAATAACGTAGTACACGCGGGCGCCCACCACGGACAGCGGCACGCCCCACAGCACGGCGTCCAGCAGATCGTCCTCGCTGATGCCGTACTTTTCCTTCTGCGTCATGCAGAACCACAGCGCCAGCACCACGCCCAGCGCGATAAGGATGCCGTACCAGTAGATGGCCTTGCCGCCAATGTGGAATGCGGTGCTGGAGAGGGTGAACTCCCAGTCGCCGAAAAGCCCCGGAAAACGGATGGGGCTGTCAGTCATGATGGCCACGGGTCATGCCTCCTTTGGATAGATGATGGAGAGAGCCATGTGGCTCTCCACAAAGCTGTCGCGGATGAAATCCACCACGTCCTGCTGGGTGATGCCGTCATAGACCTCAGGAAAGCGGTAGGGGTCATACCGGCGGAAGCAGCCCTCCGCCATGGACACGGCGATAGACTCGAAGGAGTTCAGCGCCTTCAGGGCAGCGCCGAAGTTGGCGTTGACGATGCGGCGGTAGTACGCCTCGTCCAGCCCTTCTGCCGCAATGCGCCGCGCCTCCGCCAGAATGGCCTGCGCCACGGCGTGGGGCTCCTTACTATCGCCGCCGGCATAGACATAGGCCGCGCCGGGCAGGATGTCGTAGCTGGCGCCGAAGGAGCCGTTGATGAGTCCCTGACTGTACAGCCGCGCGTACAGCGGACTGGATTCGCCCATCATCAGGTCGCAGGCCAGCTCGCCGATGGCGGTGCTACGCATCTGGGCAGGGCCGTCCGCCTGCGGGGCGCACTTGAAGCCCAGCAGGAACGTGGGCATGGCCACCTCCATGGTGCAGGAAACCTCCGGCTGTGCCGCCGTCAGAGCCTCCTCGGGGCCGTGGTCCCGCGGGATCTGGGGGCCGCTGGCCGCAGGCAGTACGCGGCGGGCGGTATCCAGCACCTGCCGGACATCCACATCGCCCACCACCACCAGACACATATTGGACGGCGTATAGAACGCCTTGTGGCAGTCGTACAGCGTCTGGGCGGTGATCTGGCGGATACTCTCCACTGAACCGGCCACCGATGTGCGGGCAGGACTGGTGTGGTACAGCGCCTGCATCAGCCGCTTGTATACCTGCCACTCCGGATTGTCCTCGATCATGTTGATCTCCTGCGCGATGATGCCCTGCTCCTTCTCCACGCTCTCATCGGTGAAGTAGGGCACGGACACGAAGGACAGCAGGATCTCCAGGTTTTCATAGAACTTCTCCGTGGAGTCGAAGTAGTAGCAGGTGATGGCGTTGGACGTGAAGGCGTTGGGCTCTGCGCCGTTTCTGGCCAACTCCTGCAAGGCGTTGCCCTCCTTGGTGTCAAACATCTTGTGCTCCAGATAGTGGGCAATACCGGCGGGCGTATCCAGCCATTGGCCGTTCAGCTGAAAGCGCATATCCATCCCGCCGTAGCGGGTGGCGAACAGCGCGTACTTGCGGAGATAGTCCTTCTTGGGGACGATACAGACCGGCAGCCCGTTTTCCAGCGTAGTCCAGATGACCTCCTCGCCGATGCGGGGATAGATCGTCTTTTCCGAATGGGTCACGTTACGCCTCCTCCTTTCCGTGCAGGAAGTATACGGTATCCAGCTTCACCGACTGGGCTGCCGCCATGATACGCTCCTTCGTCACGGCGCGCAGCGCCTCTGCCAGTTCCGCCGGCGTTTCACCGCAATCTGTGGCGATCTGGCCCAGATAGAAGTTCTCCAGCGCTCCCTGCGCGTCCGGCAGAGATGCAAGGGAGCTGAGCATGGCCTGCAAGGCTCCCTCCTGCTCCCACGGCTCCCACTGGCCGTGCTGCACGGCATCCAGCTGGCGGGCGATCTCCTCCATGGCGCGGTCATAGTCCTTCTGCTCCACACCGCTGGAGACGGTCATGATATTCTTGCTGCGGGCGTAGCTGCTGGAGGCGTAGTAGCACAGGGACAGCTTTTCCCGCACATTCAGAAACAGCTTGGAGTTGCTGGTGCCGCCGAAGATCAGGTTGGCCAGTATCATGGCGGGTATATCCTCCGTGGCGCAGCGGTACCCCAGCGCCAGCTTGCCCTGGTTCACGTCCATCGTCTCAGTGACAACACGGGGCTGCGCCGGCGCGGCATATTGCCGGATGGGCGCCAGCGGCGTCACCTTGCTCCGGGGCAGGACTGACAGGGCTGCACGCACCGCGTCCTCCACCCGCCGCTCCTCGGCGCTGCCGCAGTAGAGCACCTCCACGCGGCTGGATGCCAGCAGCTCACGCTCATGGCGGTACAGCGTCTCCGCGTCCAGTGCGGCCGCCGACGCCTCATCGCCCAGCCGCAGGACGCTATACGGCTCGGCGGCGCACATCTCCTGCATGAGCCGGATGTCCGCCCAGTCCCGCTTGTCGTTGCGTAGGGCGCGGATGCTGTCGATAAGGTTGGCCTTCTCGCTGTTCACATATTCCGTAAGGAACCGGCCGTCGCGGGTAACGGGATCCAGCAGCATCTCGCCGGTCAGCTGTGCCACCGGCTCCAACAGCTTTTCCCCGTGGGGTGTAAATGCATCGTCGATGAACGAGGCGGCAAAGCCGATGCACTGGCGCTCCCCCTTCTTTCGCACGATGCTGTCCACCGTGGTGCCGTACAGCGTGTCCATGGCGGCAGACAGGCTCTCCATATCGGGGCAGCGTGCGGTGCCGCGGCTCAGCACGGCGGGCAGCAGCGCATTGGCCGACGCGGCGGCGCGGTCCAGTCCGGTGATGAGATTCACCGTCAGGCGGCTGGTCTTGAATTTACGGGCGGGCAGATAGGTCAGGAACACGTCCTGCATGATCTCCCGACGGTTTTCATACATGATGGGACCTCCTAAAAATCGTTCTGTCGATACAGTATGGTATTATACACCAGTCCCACGGAAAAGAAAAGCAGCAAAAAGAAACTCCCGCCTGAGCGGGAGCTTCCTCTTTCAATCAACGATATCCACCGAAACCTTGGCGCCGGTGCGTTGGGCGTAGGAGCGCACCACCGTGCGGATCTCCTTGGCAATACGGCCCTGACGGCCGATGACCTTGCCCATGTCCTCAGGGGCCACACGCAGCTGCAGCGTCAGCTCATCGCCCTCCTCGACCTCGGTGACGGACACCTGATCGGGATGCTCTACAAGGCTTCTGGCTATATACAGCAGCAAATCCTTCATGCTTTGCCCCCGGCTTACAGAACGTCGACCTTCTTCAGCAGAGCGCGGACGGTCTCAGTGGGCTGGGCGCCGGTCTTGATCCACTCGCGGGCACGGTCAGCGTCGATGCTGATCTTGGCGGGGGACACGCAGGGATCGTAGGTGCCGATCTCCTCGATGAAGCGGCCATCACGGGGATAGCGGGAATCAGCGACGACCACGCGGTAGTAAGGAGCCTTCTTAGCGCCCATTCTTCTCAGACGAATCTTGACCATAGTTATTTTTCCTCCATGTATTTTTGTATGGTTTATTTGTTAAATGCTTCTGCACTTACACACTTATTTCAACCGTTTTTTCCGGCCGAAGCCGTGCATCCGGTTCATATTGGGCATACCGCCCATCATACCGCCCAGACCGCGGAACTTGCCCTTGGTCATGGCCTTTGTCATCTGCTGCAGCATCTCGAAGGACTTCAGCAGGCGGTTGACGTCCACCACCTCCAGACCGCAGCCGGCGGCGATGCGCTTTTTGCGGCTGGCGTTGAGGATCTGGGGATTCTCCCGCTCCCTGGGGGTCATACTGCGGATGATGGCCTTGTTGTGCGCCATCTGCTTCTCGTCGATCTGGCTGGGGTCAAAGCCCTTGGCCATGCCGCCGGGCAGCATATCCGCGATCTGGCTCAGGTCGCCCATATTTTGCAGCTGCTCCAGCTGATCCAGATAGTCGCTGAGGGTCAGCCGGTTCTTCCGCAGCTTCTCCTCCAGCTTCTTGGCCTGCTCCTCGTCGTACTGCTGCTCCGCCTTCTCGATGAACGTGAGCATATCGCCCATGCCCAGAATACGGGAGGCCATACGGTCGGGGTGGAACGGCTCGATCATGTCCAGCTTTTCGCCGGTACCCACAAACTTGATGGGCTTCCCGGTGGCCGCCCGGATAGAGAGTGCCGCGCCGCCGCGGGCGTCGCCGTCCAGCTTGGTCAGCAGCACGCCGTCGATGCCCAGCGCCTCGTCAAACGCCTTGGCGGCGTTGACCGCGTCCTGACCGGTCATGGCGTCCACCACCAGCAGGATCTCGTTGGGCTTCACCGCGGCCTTGACGGCCTTCAGCTCGTCCATCAGCGCCTCGTCGATGTGGAGCCGTCCGGCGGTATCCAGAAACACTATGTCGTTGCCGTGGTCGGCCGCGTACTTGATGGCTTCCTTTGCGATGGTCACGGGGTCGATCTGCCCCATCTCGAACACAGGGATGTCCAGCTGCTTGCCCACCACCTGCAGCTGGGTGATGGCGGCGGGACGGTACACGTCGCAGGCGGCCAGCAGCGGGCGCTTGCCGTACTGCCGGCGCATCAGACCCGCCAGCTTGGCGCCGTTGGTGGTCTTACCGGCGCCCTGCAAGCCCACCATCATCACAACGGTGGGGCCCTTGGACGCGGTGGTCAGACGGGCGTTGGTGCCGCCCATCAGCGCCGTCAGCTCCTGATTGACGATCTTGATGATCTGCTGGGCGGGGGTCAGGCTGTCCAGCACGTCCGCGCCCACGCACTTCTCGGTGACGGACGCCACAAAGTCCTTGACGACCTTGTAGCTGACGTCGGCCTCCAGCAGCGCCAGACGTACCTCGCGCATACCCTCCCGGACGTCCGCCTCGGTGAGACGGCCCTTGCCCCGGAGGCGCTTGAAGGTCGCATTCAGTTTTTCGCTCAGTCCCTCAAATGCCATGGATTACTCCTTCAATACGCCGGCCCCGGCGATGATGCTGTCAGCCAGCTCCTCCAGCCGGTGGTTTTCATACTGCCGGTAGTTGATGGTCTTGATCTCGTTGGCGGCAGCCACAATGGTGTCCACGCTGCTCTGCATCCGCATAAAGCGCTTGAGCAGGCCGGTCTTGTCCTCCAGCTCGTTCATGGCGGCCTCGGCGCGGACGATCACGTCCCGCACGCCCTGCCGGGAGATGCCGCAGTTCTCGGCGATCTCCGCCAGCGACAGGTCCTCGTTGTAGTAGAGGTCAAACAGCTCGCGCTGCCGCTCGGTGAGGATGTCACCGTAAAAATCGAACAGCATGGTCATGCGGTAGGTCTGGTTTTTCACGGGGATCCCTCCTTCTGTAAAGTTATAGCACTTTACAACAGTGAATATCTTACACGAAACCGGCGCAAAAGTCAAGGCGAAATATGGCGGCGGCTGAAAATATTTCAAAGAAATCAGGGTGCCTCACGCCGCCCGTCGCTTTTTCCCTGTGCTTCCGCATTTTACCGCCGTCTCAGGCAAAAGCATCCACCCGCCAGGCGGGTGGTTTTTCTTATGCGGGCAAAGCCCTCTATGTCTCCCGCGCACACGTCTAACGCGTGGTTTTGATATAGAAAAAAGCATACACCGCGGTGCGGTGTACGCTTTTTGCGTCAGGCGTGATAGCGGGGCTCCTTCCCCTGATAGATGTCCTGCATCTCCTGATCGATCTCGCTGATGGCATCGGAGCACAGGCGCAGGCGGGCGGCGTCCTCCTCGGTGAACTGGCGATCCGACTTGTAGCGCAGCTCGTGCTCCAGACTGGCCCACATATCCATGGCGATGGTACGCAGCTGGATCTCCACCGGCAGGACCATGGTCCCCTCGGAGATGACGATGGGCACGTTCACCACCAGATGGAGGCTGCGGTAGCCGGAGGGCTTAGGCTCCTTGATGTAGTCCACCTCGCGGATGACCTGAAATGACTCGAACCGCGTCAGCAGCGAGCGCAGGTAATAGATGTCGTCCATGTAGTTGCAGATGACGCGGATACCGGCCAGATCCTGTATGTGGGCGTAGATATTGTCGATGGTCACCTCGTAGCCCCGGCGCTTCAGCTTGTCAACGATGCTGTCCAGCGACTTGATGCGGTACTCGATATGGTGGATGGGCGAGTGATCGTACATACGGGCAAACTCCTCGTCCAGGATCTCCATCTGCGTAACGGCCACCTTCAGCGCGCTGCGGTACAGATGGGTCACGCGGACCATACCGGCGGCCAGCGCCTGCTGCTCCGGCGGCAGATTCCCCGCCGTTGAAATGTCCCGCAGGCGGATACTGCCGCTCTTTTCGATCATCATGGGCATTGCCCTCCTTCTTTCCTCTTGCCGTCATATTACCAAAGAAGTATGTCCTGCGTATGAACAAACCCGCTTCTTTTTTCCATTATATACGACAAATGCGGGAAAATGCAAGAGAGCGGTTGTATAAATTGCCCGAAATGCACAAAGGAGCACCGGCAGCTGCCGGTGCTTCCCTTTTTTCCTATCGTGCGGCGAGCGTTTTGCCGCAGCGCTCCAGCACAGCCTCCGCGATACGCGCAGCGGCCTGCCCGTCAAAGTCACGGCGCTGGGCCTCCGCCAGTGCGCGGCGGCGGTCGTCGTCCGCCAGCAGGGACAGGGTGTGGGCCGCGATGTCCGCCGTGTCGCAGGGCTCGGCCCATCCATGAGCCGCAAAAAATGCCTGATTCCGCGTCTCGCAGCCGCCCACCAGATCGGCCAGCAGCATGGGAACGCCCTTGCTGGCGGCCTCGGTGATGCTGATGCCGCCGGGCTTGGACACCAGCAGGTCGGCGCTGTCCATATACTGGGCCACGCGGGAGGTGAAGCCCACCGCCTGCACCCGCAGCAGCGAACGCATTTGCAGGGCATAGAGCATCTGGCGGTTGCTGCCGCACAGGACGGTGGCGTAGTCGCCCTCCGGCAGCAGCTCGTTCAGCTGGCGGGCCAGCTCCGTCATGGGGCCGCAGCCGATGCTGCCGCTCATGAGCAGGACGTGCCTCCCCTCTGCCGGCAGCGACAGCTCCCGGCGGGCGGCACTGCGGTCTGCCGGCGCGGTGAATGCCTGCCGCACGGGGATACCGGCGGGCAGCAGCGTCTCCGCCGCCATGCCGCAGCGGATAAAGTCCGGCGCCAGCTCCTCGTGGGGGATCACGCAGATGTCCGGCGTGCAGCTGCCCACTGTGGGCGAGCAGGTATAGTCCGTGGCCACGAAGCAGAAGGGCATGTCCGCGCCGCCGCTGCGGCGCAGCGCCGTCACCATCAGCGCAGGGATCACGTGGACGCACACCACGGCGTCAGGGCGCTCCGCCTGCAGATAGCGGAACAGGCGGCGGGCTCCCCGCTCCAGATAGCGTTCCACGGGGTTGTTTTTCGGCACGGCGCGGCCGTCCTCCTCCTCAGCCGTCATATAGCCCGCCTTGTAAAGGTGTGGATGGTGGCGGTACAGCCGCGTGTGCCAGCGGGATACGAATTTGGAGGCTTTCTGGGAGATGAAGGACAGGCCGTCCAGCACGCGGCAGTCCGCGCCGAGACGCTGGAACGATTCGGTCAGCGCGGCGGCCACTGCGTTGTGTCCGCCGCCGGTGTTACAGGTCAGGATCAGAATGTTCATGGTTCCCTTTCCGCTGCTCCCGTCGTTGCAGCAAGGCGTGCAGCCGCATGAGCCGCGGCCTGTTGTAGCGTTGAATGAGGATAAAGGGCAGGTTTCCCAGCAGGAGCCACACCAGCCAGGCAAGGATGCCGCCCCAGCCGGGCCACAGCGCCAGGCAGGCCAGCCCCAGCAGCGCCGAGGCGGTGTGGACCGCCTCGGCCACACAGGTCTCCTGCACCAGCAGCAGCGCCTGTGCCGCGTCTACGGCGGCGGGGTCTACCTGTTTTTTCACCATATCCGGCAGGAACCGGCTCATGTCCGGCACCAGCGTTTTCCAGCGGTCTACTCCGATGCGCGTATAGACTCTCCCCTGCTTTTCCCATTTCAGGCACCGGTAGGGAAAGCGGCCGCCGTCAAACCAGCGGCGGGGCAGCGCCTGTCCCAGCGGGTGGGCCAGCAGCGCCAGTATGCCCAGATAGAGCACGCATCTCCAGAAGCCACTCATGCGCTCCTCCCCGTCTCGCAGCTGCGCTCCAGCATCCGGCGCAGCGTGCCCTCCAGCAGATAGCCGGTGCGGTCCACAAGCTGCTGGGCGTCGTCCTTCATACCAAAGCGGAGCCAGCGGGAGATCATGCCCAGCAGCGACGTGGTAAAATACAGCGTCACCGCGCGCAGATCCTCCTCCGGCACCGGCATACCGGCGGCGGTGCGCCGGACCAACGACTCGGTGCAGGCGTAGACCACCTCGTAGATATGGTCCTCCAGCAGCTCCCGCTGGTCGGAGCGGAACAGGTGGTACACCGTGCGGCGGTGGTCACGGAGGAAGGCCGCGGCCTGCCGCGCGATCTCCGTCCAGTTTCGGTCGGACAGGCCGGCAGCAATGAGCTTCTGCGCCTCTGTCTCCATCAGCTCGCGGATCAGCGCATAGACGTCGCAATAGTAATAGTAGAATGTGTTGCGGTTGATGCCGCAGTGGTCGGCGATATCCACAACGGAGATCCTGTCCAGCGGACGCTGCTCCAGCAGCTCCAGGAAGCCGTCCACAATGCGTTTTTTGGTGGTCTGTGCCATACTGCCCTCCGAATTTGTGCCTTCGCAGGCAAAATCGTGTCCTTACAGGAAACTTTACCTGTTTTCGGCAGATTTTGCAATCCGTCCGGCTTGGGCAAAAATCACGTACTGCCCAAATTTCAGGCAGCCGCCGGTCAATCACAGATCCAGCTTCAGGTCACCGTCCTTGATCCAGCCCCATTTCCGCAGGGGTACGGCGATGAGCCACGTCAGCACGGCCGGCAGCACAAAGGAGATCAGCCCCAGTCCCAGCCAGTCCATGCCGGTGATGGCAGCCTTCGTACCGGCGGCTATGTCGTTGACCCAGCCGGTGTAGACGCCGATCTGGCCCACCAGACCGCAGGTGCCCATGCCGCTGGATATGGCAGGGCCGTTCATCTCCAGCCGGAACAGGCAGGTGGCCAGCGGGCCGGTGATGGCGGAGGCCAGCGTGGGCGGGAGCCAGATCCGCGGATTGCGGACGATGTTGCCCATCTGGAGCATACTGGTGCCCAGTCCCTGGGCGGCCAGACCGCCCCAGCGGTTTTCCGGAAAGCTCATGACGGCGAAGCCCACCATTTGGGCGCAGCAGCCCGCCACGGCGGCGCCGCCGGCCAGCCCCGTCAGTCCCAGCGCAAAGCAGATGGCGGCGGAGGAGATAGGCAGTGTCAGGGCGATGCCGATGATGACGGATACCAGAATGCCCATGAAGAAGGGCTGCAGCTCCGTGGCCCACATGATGGCCGCGCCCACGGCGGCGGCCGCGCTGCCCACCGGTGCGGCGATCAGCGCCGAGAGACCGACGCCGGCCAGCACCGTGACGATGGGCGTTACCAGAATATCGATCTTTGTCTCCTTGCTGACGGCCTTGCCCACCTCGGCAGCGAACAGCGCCACGAACAGCACAGCCAGCGGGCCGCCTGCGCCGCCCATATAGTTGGCGGCGAAGCCCACGGGGATCAGGGAGAACAGCACCAGCGGCGGGGCGTTCAGCGCCCGGGCGATGGCCACGGCCATGCCGGGGCCCACCATGGCCGAGCACAGCCCGCCGATGGTGTAGTTCACCGCACCGTCGCCCTTGCCCAGCGTAACGATGACGGCGTTGAGAAAGCCGATGTGCAGCTGCTGGCCCAGTGTGTTGAGGATGGTGCCCACCAGCAGCGTGCAGAACAGGCCCTGCGCCATAGCGCCCATGGCGTCGATAAAGTAACGCTTTGCAGAGAAAACAATGTCCTTGCGGCGCAGAAACGCCCGTACCTTTTCCATATTGCTCCACCTCATCATGTGACAGTTGCCCGCTGGTGCGGGCTATGCTTCATTATATAGGGAGGCGGCGGCGTTTGTCAATGCATCCCTGAACCAGCGGAACACCGGCGCGCCGTCCGCCGCGTCGCCGCGCCGCAGGGCGAAGCTCTGGCGCTCCGGATGCCACTGGACTCCCAGCACCGGACGGTCCGGCGCGTACAGGCCCTCCGCCACGCCGTCCGCCGCCCACTGGCACAGCCGCAGCCCCTCCCCCGTCCGATCCACCGCCTGATGGTGGTTGCTGTTGACCGCCGGTGCGGGGCCCAGCAATGATGCCAGCGGTCCTGCGGCGCGGGTGGGATGGATCAGATCGCGCTGCGGCTGACGGTGGCCGGATACGTCGTCCAGCAGCGTGCCGCCGCGGAACACGTTGAGCGCCTGCATCCCGCGGCAGACGCCCAGTATAGGGCGGTGCGCCTCCCAAAAAGCCTGCAGCAGGAACGCTTCCTCCGGCGGCAGCGAGCCGTGAATGTCTCCGCCGCCGGGCAGCAGCAGACCGCCGCAGCCCAGCGCCGCCGTCAGGCTGCGGCTCACAACGACCCGCAGACCTACGGATGCCAGCGCCGTTCGGTAATTGCCGTAGTCCTGCGGTCCGCCATAGAGAAACACGGTATCGGTCATGCTTGTCATCAGGACACCTCCTTCCTCTCAGAAGATGTGGCCGCTGCGGAAAATATGCTGGAAAGGGAGTTGCACCGCTGGGAAAAATGTGATATGATACGTCTCGCGTGGTGTGCAGCGGTATCGAGGCGTCATAGCGTGGGCGCACTCGAAATTTCGGCGGGATCTGGGAATTTCGTCCCCTGGAAAACCCCTGCTGATTCCGGATTTTCAAAATTCCAAATCGAATACTTTTATGTTTTCTCTCCTGCTTTTCTCTCCAAAAGATTTTGCGAGTCAAAAGCAGGCGGAAATATACGGAGATGTACCCAAGCGGTTGAAGGGTCCGCACTCGAAATGCGGTAGGTCGGCTCAAACCGACGCGAGAGTTCGAATCTCTCCATCTCCGCCACCGAAAAAGCCTGTAATCAAGCCGATTATGGGCTTTTTTCTTATACCTTTTTCTAAGAGTAAGTGATCAAAGCAGACTTTTGTTTTTCTCTCCGGATTTTCGGCTTAGCCCTCCCTTCAACGACTTCCGAAGTCGCCGCCCTCCGGCAGAGCAAGCCCTGTCTCCATCGCCTGTGCCGAGGTGATCTTGCAGGAAACCGCCGAAAGCGTCAAGGAATACGGCGTCCTCGTCCCCGCGCTGGCGCGGCCACGGGAGGACGGCGGCTATGAGCTGATCGCAGGCCACCGCCGCAA
>CAKTOK010000039.1 GCA_934589835.1 uncultured Oscillospiraceae bacterium
CTCCGGCGGCGTTATGGGCGACCACTGCTCCCCCATCTCCGACACCACCATCATGGCCTCTGCCGGTGCCCACTGCTTCCACCTGAACCACGTGTTCACCCAGCTGCCCTATGCTCTGACGGTTTCCGGCGTCACCTTCGTCAGCTTCATTCTGGCCGGCCTGATCCAGAACGTGGTCATCTGCCTCATCATCGCTGTGGTGCTGATGGTGGCGACTCTGCTGGTCATCAAGGCGATCATCAGCAAGAAGCACGCCGGTATCTTCCAGGAGATGGCCGAGGCCAACAAGGCCCTCGCCCACAAGTAAGTCCTGCTGTGTCGGCAGTACATCCCTGATCTGAAAAAGCCGCCGCATCGCGCTTGCGATGCGGCGGCTTGCCGCGTTTCTGCCAAAAAAGAGGAGCCTGCGCGCTGCACAGGCTCCTCTTTGCTCGTCTTCAGAAGTGGGCGTCCACAAACTTGTTGAATTTCTCCACGTTCATGTGGTCCTTGTAGGTGTTGCGGAACTGCTTGACCGTCAGGCTGTTGTACTGCACGATCTTGCGGTACTTCAAAAATCCCGCTACCAGCGCCACGCCGCCGCACAGATAGCCCATCGGCGCGCTTTTCCAGCAGGTCCAGATCAGCACGGCGAACACCACGATGGAGATAATGACACCGGCGATCTGCTTTTTCGGATGCAGCAGCTTCACCGTTTCCTCGTCAATGACACCCTCCTCCACCATGGCCTTTGCGAACTGCTTCTGTACGCCGAAAAGGCTGGCGGTGTTCAGCATGATCGGGGCCACCACAAAGAATGCGAACAGTGCGTCCACCACACCGATCAGCAGGATGCCCAGATCCCCCATATTTCCCATGTCAGTCGTTCTCCTTCTTTTTATTTTTTGTACAGGAATTTTATGTCGGTCCGCGCCGTGGCATAGAGCATATGGCTGTAGCACAGGGAGAATTCTACCACGTCCCCCACCTCCAGCCGCCGCGGGCAGTCCTCCACGTCCACAATGCAGTGGTCGGAGGAGCCGCCGACGACCGTCAGCCCCGGCTCCCGGGGCAGCAGGGATTCCAGCTCGCCCACGTCCGCGCGGCCCAGCGCCAGAATGGCCCGCCGCCGGATGCCCCGATCCTCGTAGGTCGGCTTGCGCCCGAAGGCGTCGATGGCAAACTCGCCAATGGGATACGTGGGCTTATCCCGTACCTCCACCACCTCAGCCCGCAGGGTGAAGGTGTCCATCCGCAGGTAGTCCATGTCCGGAATGCCCCAGTCTACCTGCAGATCCTTGCCCAGCAGGATGTTCTCGCCGATGCGAAGATGGTTGACGCCCTCCGGCATGGTGGCCCAGTGCACCAGCGTATAGGAGCTGGTTGCGCCGCCGGAGACGATCTCCAGCTTCCGGCCAATGCGCCTTTCAACGCGGCCTGCGATGGCCAGCAGCTCCCGCATTTTCTCCGGCGTGGGCTTGGTGGAGCCGTAGCACGTCAGATTCACGCCGATGCCCGCCAGCTCCACATGGGGCAGGTCGCGCTCCACATGGACGCACACCTCCACCATCTCATCCTTGTCCCAGAAGCCCTCCCGCAGGTCGCCCAGATCGGCCATGACGATGACGCGGTGGGTCCGGCCCTGTCGGACGCACTCGGCCTCCAGCGCGTCCAGCGTGGTTCGCTCGCTCTGCAGGGAGGTCTCGCATAGCGCCACCGCCGCCGGCAGCTCCGACAGCCCTGGGATGCGGATCAGCAGCCATGGCCCGCCGATGCCGGCGGCGCGGCACTTTTCCACCTGTTCCAGACGGCTGGTGCCAAGCTCCTCCGCGCCTGCCTGCCGCAGCACGCGGGCGATCTCCGGCAGACCGTCCACGCCCTTCACCACGCCGCAGACGCGGATATGCCGCTCCTGACAGCGGCGGATGACCTGCTGCGCGTTGCTGTACAGGGCGGCCAGATCGATCTCCAGTTGGGGGTATTTGCGTTCCATGGGTGGACACCTCACATCCTCGTAATTAGCAGTACGATTATACCATTGAAAATCGCATTTGTCACACCTTTTCGGGGAAAAGGGAAAAATAACGCCGCAGCAGGGGAGATGAGACGGCAAAAAGCCCGCCGCCGGAGGTCGGCGGCGGGGTGGCTGTGCGCTCTGCCTGCTAAAGCAGGGGGCAGACGGCTTGGACAGGCTTACAGGACGTGCACGCTGTCCGGCGCGAACACCAGATGACACTCCTCGCCCACCTGATAGATGCGCTTGTTCTTGGGATCGTGCTCCGCCAGCTTCACCAGCGTATCGCCCACCATGACGTGGTAGTTCTGATAGCTGCCCATAAAGCAGCTCAGCACCACCCTGCAGGGCAGGCCGCCCGCGTCAGCCAGCGTGCCGGATTCGGGGCGCAGCACCACCGTATACGCCTTGCCCGTCTCCAGATCCTCGCGGCCTGCCACGCGGGTCGGATAGCCCTCGATGTCCAGTACGGCGTGGCCGCCGTCGGTGCCGGTCATGGTGCCCTTGAGGAAGTTGGCCTCGCCGATAAAGTCTGCCACGAATTCGTTTTTCGGGTGGTAGTAGATGTCCTGCGGCGTGCCCATCTGCTCCACCACGCCGCCGTTCATAATGATGATGCTGTCAGACAGCGCCATGGCCTCGGACTGGTCGTGGGTCACATAGATGGCGGTGATGCCCACCTCCTGCTGAATGCGCCGGATCTCCGTACGCATAGACACGCGGAGCTTGGCGTCCAGATTGGACAGCGGCTCGTCGAACAGCAGCACGGACGGCTCGATGACCAGCGCGCGGGCCAGCGCCACGCGCTGCTGCTGTCCGCCGGACAGCTGGTTGGTCATGCGGCTCTCCATGCCCGTCAGCTCCACCAGGTCCAGAATTTTCAGGACGCGCTCACGGATCTCCTCCTTGGGGATCTTCCGCAGCTTCAGGCCGTAGGCCACATTGTCGAACACATTGTAGTGGGGCAGCAGGGCATAGCTCTGGAACACCATGGCCGTGTCGCGCTTGTTGGGCGTCAGCGCATTGATAGCCTCGTCGCCCAGATAGATCTCGCCCTCGTCGGGGCTTTCAAAGCCCGCGATCATCCGCAGGGTGGTGGTCTTGCCGCAGCCGGAGGGGCCCAACAGCGTGACGAAGCTGCCCGATTCGATGGTCAGGGAGGTGTCCTTCACCGCGTAAAAGTCCTTGCCGGTCTTGGGGTCCTGATAGATCTTGGAGATATGGTCCAGACGGACGCCCTTTTTCACTTTTTCCATGGGTTATTGGTCCTCCTTCATTTTTCTGCTGGTGCCGAAGCGCTTGATGAACAGGTTCATCAGCAGCACCGCGCTGTAGGTGATGACGATCAGGATGGTGGCAAAGGCGCACGCCAGACTGTAAGAGCCCTTCTCGGCGAACTCGTTGATCTGCACGGTGATCAGCAGGAACTGCGGCGTCACCAGCAGGATAATGGCGGAGATGGCGGTGATGCTGCGGACGAAGGCGGTCACAAGGCCGCTGAGGAACGAATCCTTGATGAGGGGCAGCGTCACGGTCATAAACACCTTCAGGCTGTCCGCGCCCATGTCATAGGCGGACTCCTCGATGGATTTGTCGATCTGCCGCAGGGCGGAGATACCGCTTCGCGTGCCGGTGGGCAGCGAGCGCACCACGAAAACGATGATCAGGATCAGCCCCGTGCCGTACAGCCCCTGCAAAATGCTGGTGTGGAACAGACCGCCGGAGAAGCCGCGGATATACCCCACGCCCAGCACCGTGCCGGGCACGGCCATGGCCAGCATGGAGACCACCTCAATGAAGCCCTTGGACTTGAATTTCCGCTTCACCACCAGATAGGAGATGATCATGCTCAGCAGCGCCGTAATGGGCGCGGAGATCAGGCTCAGCACGAAGGAGTCGCGGAACGCCTGAAGTCCGTGATAGCGGGTGAACACCAGATTGAACCACTTGCCCGTCAGCGGGAAGAATTTGAAGCCCCAGGTGGGGAAGCACGCACCGATGGGCACGCACAGATACATCAGGATCACGAAGCAGGCGGCCAGCGCGCACAGGATGGTCAGCGGCACCTTCACGCTCTTGTCCTCAATGAGCATACGGGCGCGGGAGGCCTTTCCGGTCAGAGTGGCGGCGGTCTTGGCCTCCAGATAGAACTTCTGCACCACGAACATCAGCAGCGTGATGCACAGCAGCACCACGGCCATGGCGGCGGCGCCCGGCTTATCGTAGGAGCCGGTGATCTGCAAATAGATGGTGGTGGCCAGCGTATCGTAGGAGCCGCCGATGAGCATGGGGTTGGCGAAGTCGGCGATGGACTCGATGAACGTCACCAGAAATGCGTTGCCCAGACCCGGCAGCATCAGCGGCAGCGTGACGCTGGTGAACACCCTCCAGCGGGAGGCGCCCATGTCGCGGGCCGCCTCCTCCAGCGACGGATCAATGTTCTTCAGCAGGCCCTTGAGCATCATGTAGCACACGGGGAAAAACGTCAGCGTCTGCACCACCACGATGCCCCAGAAGCCGTACACACTGTTGTCGTAGATGCCCAGCAGGAAGCGGGTGATGATGCCCGCCTTGCCGAACAGCATGATCATGGACAGACTCAGCACGAACGGGGGCGAGACCACCGGCAGCATGGAAACGACCTTGAACAGGCCGCCCACGAATTTTCCCATGCGGACATAGACCTCCACATAGGCGAACAGCAGGCCGATCAGAGCGGACAGGATGCCCACCAGGAAGCCCACCTTCAGGGTGTTGGTGATGGCGGTGGTAAAGGTCGGCATGGCGAAGATGCGCTTGAAGATACCGAAGCCGAAGGTGCCGTCCCCCACAAAACTATCCACCAGCAGGATGGCCAGCGGGTAGAGGATAAACAAAGTCAGAAACGCGATGAGCACGACGATGGTGGTGACCATGATGGGGTCTGCCATCAGCTTTTTCCGATCCAGCGCCGCGCCTTGGGTCCTTGCCATAAAACGCTCCTTTCTCATCCCGAAAGGAATGGTAGGTGTGATGATAAAAAACGGGCGGGGCGGCGGCCAGTGCCGCCGCCCCGTAGAAAATGCTGTGCGAAGGGTCCCTGTATGCGACGGTCAGATCACTCGGTCTTGAAGCGGCTGTCACCGGTATCGGCGCCGGCAGCGGCCAGAGCGTTCATGACGTCCTCAATGTAGGTCTTGATGTTGTTCTTGGCATCCTCGAAGTCATAGTCCATGACGTTGTCGGGATCCAGACCGAACTCGGTGGCCACAGCGGGCTGCGTGGCGTTGTCGATGACCAGGAACTGATAGGAGCCGTTCTCAGCGGCCAGATTCACGCACTCGGGGGACAGCGCATACTCGATCCACAGCTTGGCGGCGTTGGAGTGGGCAGCGCCCTTGAAGATGGCGGTGGCGCCCACCTCGAAGGAGGTGCCGCTGGAGGGGATGATCAGCTGGATGTTGGTGTAGCCGTTGTCCACGATCTGGGTGATGCCGTCATGCAGGAAGCCGATGCCGATGACGCACTCACCGGTGCCCACGTTCTTGCTGGGGCCGGAGCCGGACTTGGTGTAGACCTCGATGTTCTTGTCCAGATCCACCAGATACTGGATGCCCTCGTCGTGGCCGAACTTCTGGATCATGGTGTTGATGACCAGCTTGGCGGTACCGGCGGTGTTGTAGTTGGACAGCCAAATCAGATCCTTGTACTCGGGCTTCAGCAGATCCGCCCAGTCGGCGGGAGCCTCCAGACCCATGCGCTCCAGCTCATCGGTGTTGACCATGAAGCCCAGGATGCCCTTGTAGATGCCGTACCAGTAGCCGTCGGCGTCACGGTACATATCGCCCACCAGATGGGAGGCGTTGGCGGCCTCATAGGCCTCCAGCAGGCCCTCGGCCGCGCAGACGTTGTACGGATCGGTGGTGCCGCCGAACCACACGTCGGCGGAGGGGTTGCCGTTCTCCTCCTCGGCCTTGGCCTGCACCTCACCGGTGGACAGGCGCTGATAGGTGGTCTTGATGCCGAACAGCTCCTGGAAGTGCTGGCACGCAGCGGCCAGATACTCCTCCTCGCAGGAGCCGTACACCACCAGCTCGCCCTCGGCCTGCGCCGCGGCGATCAGATCCTCCATGCCGGTGAAATACTCGGGATAGGTGGCGGTATCGCCATCACCGCCCTGCTGGTCGTCGGCGGGCGTCTTGTCGCCGCAGGCGACGAGGCTCAGCGCCATGACCAGCGCCAGCAGAAGTGCAAGAAACTTCTTCATAAAATTTTCCTCCGTTCACAATTTTCAAAGGTGTCCTTTGAATGACTGCATTATAGCCTTCGCACTAAAAAATGTCAATAAGAACAGGAAATGCCCGTAAAAGAGCGCAGGATTTTAGATAATTTGACAGGATTCCCCCTGCTGAACACTTGACACATCAAGTATAATAGGGGTACGATCTCTTAACAAAGCGCTGTGAAAGGAGGCCCTGCCATGCTGTCTGGACTGACGAATTACCTGCCGGAGAGCGCATTGACCGTATTTGATAATCTGGAGTTCTTCATCCGCATCGTGCTGGCGGCGGCGCTGGGCGCGCTGGTGGGGCTGGAGCGCAGCAAGCGCCAGAAGGAGGCGGGCGTCCGGACTCACTGCATCATCGCCTGCACCTCCGCCCTGTTTATGATCCTGTCCAAGTATGCCTTTGTCGATCTGGTGGCCGTGGACGGTCTGCGGGGCGCGGATCCCGCCCGCATCGCGGCGCAGGTGGTCAGCGGCATCTCCTTCCTGGGCGCCGGCGTCATCTTCAAGAACGGCAACTCCATCCGCGGCCTGACCACCGCCGCCGGTATGTGGGGCACCGCCGCCGTAGGCATGGCCATCGGCGCGGGAATGTACTGGGTAGGCCTGATCGAGGCCGCCGTGCTGGTGGCCATCCAGATCGTGCTTCACCGCTTCCCCGTGGGAGCCGATGCCCTCACCACCCAGGAGCTGCTGGTGGAGATGGCGGATGAGGAGGCGCTGCTGTCCCGCTTCGACGACCTGATCAAGGCCCACGGCGGCCAGATCACCGAGAGCAGCCTGTCCCGCGAAAACGGTATCCTCCGCATGGAGGTCACCGCCAGATTGGAGCCGCCCGTTACCCACGAGGAGGCGTTGGCCTTTATGAACGCCAACCCCGGCGTCACCCGCATCTCCGTCTGACTCCTTGGATGCAAAGCGTCCGTACCGGCCGGTACGGACGCTTTTTTCAGGTCACATCTGCTTTTCCGCCCAGTCGGACAGCTGCTCCAGAATGGGCAGCAGCTCCCGGCAGCTGTCGGTGGGCCGGTACTCCACCCGCACCGGCACCTCCAGATACTCCTGCCGCGTCACCAGTCCGTCCCGCTCCAGCTCCCGCAGGGCCGAGGCCAGCACCGTGTTGCTGATGCCGTCCAGCTTGCCCCGCAGCGCGTTGTAGCGGATGGTCCCCGCGTTGCACACGGCGCACAGGATCTGCACCTTCCATTTGCCGCCAATGAGCTGCATGGCGTGGTGCAGCGGACATTTCTCCATACAGGGACAATCGTAATGACCCATGGTCAGTTCCTCCTGACTTGCTCACATTTACCTGCGTTCTTGCTTTTTCCGCAGGGGATGCTATGATGATAGCAGATAAGAAAACCGGAGTAAATAGCAAAGGGAGAACATCACGGCATGAACACTTATTTGCAGGGCCTGACCATGGGCCTGGCCTATGTGGCGCCCATCGGGCTTCAGAACCTGTTTGTCATCAACAGCGCCCTGACCCAGAAGCGGGCGCGCGTGTACCTGACGGCGCTGATCGTCATCTTCTGGGACATCTCGCTGGGACTCAGCTGCTTTCTGGGGGCCGGCGCGCTGATGCAGGCGCTGCCCTGGCTCCAGAAGGTCATTCTGGCGGCGGGCAGCCTGATCGTCATCTGGATCGGCGTGGGCCTGCTGCGGTCCAGAGCCAGTCTGGAGGGCGGACGGGACGTGAATGTGCCGGTATGGAAGCTCATTACCTCCGCCTTCGTGGTGACGTGGCTGAACCCGCAGGCCATCATCGACGGCACCATGATGCTGGGCGCCTTCCGTGCCGCGCTCCCCGCCGGCGGCGACGTGCCGTTCATCTGCGGCTTCGGCTCCGCCTCCATCATTTGGTTCCTGACGCTGTCCACCATCGTCTCCCTGCTGGGCAGCCGCTTCAACGAGAAAGTGCTCAACGTCATCAACAAGGTCTGCGGCGCGGTCATCATCTTCTACGGTCTGAAGCTGCTGTACAATTTCGCCCAGATGATGGGCTGGCTGTAACTGTCGAAAACCGGTTGGCAAATCACGTCCTTTCTGCTACAATGGAGCGGAAAGGGCGTGATTTTTCGTGGAACAGAACTATAAGCTCACCATCGCCTACGACGGCACCCGCTTTTTCGGCTGGGAGCGACAGCCGGACAAGGAGACGATACAGGGCAAGCTGGAGGCTGTGCTCTCCCGCCTGCAGGGCCGTCCCGTGGAGGTCATCGGCGCGGGCCGCACCGATGCCGGCGTCCATGCCCGGGCCATGACGGCCAACGTGGTGCTGGACGTGGCGGAGCCGCCCGACGCCATCCGGAGCTACCTGAACCGCTACCTGCCCGACGCCATCGCCGTGCGGGAGGTGAAGGAGGCCGCGCCCCGCTTCCACGCCCGCTATCACGCGCTGGGCAAGACGTACCGCTACACCTGCTTCGATGGGCCGGTGAAGCCGGTGTTCGACCGGAAGTACGTGACCCTGCTGGACTACCGCCCCGACGTGGAGCGGATGCGGCAGGCAGCGGCTTACCTTACCGGCGAGCACGATTTTGCCAGCTTCTGCGGCAACCCCCGCATGAAAAAATCCACCGTCCGGCTGGTGGACAGCATCACCGTGGAGCGCCGGAGGGATCGGGTCATTTTCACATTCCACGGCACCGGCTTCCTCCAGAATATGGTCCGTATTCTGGTGGGCACACTGCTGGAGGTGGGCCGCGGCTATTGGGAGCCGGCGTATGTGCAGGAGATACTGGCCGCACGGGACCGCAAGCTGGCCGGCCCCACTGCTCCGCCGGAGGGGCTGTGCCTCATGAAGGTGGATTATTGAGAAGAAGCGCAGAATGCCCCCGCTTTTCGCATTTTTCTGGGCTTTCGCGCCTCTGCGAAAGCGGCTATAATGGCGTCAGATACACAATGCGGCGGGAAATGCCCGCCGCACGGCTACACATCGGGCCTTTGGAAAGGAGACAGCGTACATGATCAAATTCGGGACCGGCGGCTGGCGCGCCGTCATTGCCGACGGCTTCACCAAGGAGAATATCCGCCTGCTGATGGCGGGCCTGTGCCGCCTGATGGAGAAGGAGGGGCTTTCCGGCGCGGAGGTCTGCGTGGGCTATGACCGCCGCTTCCTGTCCAAGGAATCCGCCCACTGGGCGGCGGAGGTGCTGGTGGGCTACGGCTTCCGCCCCTACGTCATCAACCGCTCCAGCCCCACGCCCCTGATGATGTTCACCGTGAAGAAGCGGGGCGAGCCCTACGGCATTGCCGTCACCGCCAGCCACAACCCCGCCATCTATAACGGCATCAAGGTCTTCACTGCCGGCGGCCGCGACGCCGACGAGACGGTGACCGCCCGCATCGAGGCAGAGATCGCGCAGGTCGCCCCCGCCGACGTCAAGAGCGTGGACTACGACGAAGCCGTGGCCCGCGGCCTCATCACCGAGGCCAACCCCATGAACCAGTATCTGGACAGCATCCTCTCCGCCGTGGACGTAGAGGCCATCAAGAATGCGGCGCTGCGGATCGGCTTCGACCCCATGTACGGCGTGAGCTGGTCCAGCCTGAGTATGCTGCTGACCACCTGCCGCTGCGATCTGGAGATCATCCACGACCGCCACGACACCCTGTTCGGTGGCAAGCTGCCCGCTCCCAACGTGGAGACGCTGAAGCCCCTGTCGGCGCTGGTGCTGGACAAGCACTGCGATCTGGGCATCGCCACCGACGGCGATGCCGACCGTCTGGGTGTCATCGACAACCAAGGCGCGTTTATCCACCCCAATAAGCTGCTGGTGCTGCTGTACTACTATCTGGTGAAGTACCGCGGCTGGCACGGCCCCTGCGTCCGCAACAACTCCACCAGCCACCTGCTGGACCGCGTGGCCGAGGGCCTTGGCGAGAGGTGCTACGAGGTGCCGGTGGGCTTCAAGTGGGTGTCCGCCAAAATGACGGAGACGGACGCCGTCATCGGCGGCGAGTCCTCCGGCGGCATGGCCGTCCGCGGCCACATCTCCGGCAAGGACGGCATCTATGCCGCGGCCCTGCTGGTGGAAATGCTGGCCGTCACGAAAAAGTCCGTGTCGGAGCTGTTCGCGGAGATCGCCGCCCAGTACGGCGACCCCCAGTGGGCCGAGGCCGACTTCCGCATGACCGACGCCCGCAAGGCGGCGCTGTGGGAGCGCCTGTTCGTCCATAACGAAACGCCGGACTTCGGCAAGGCCGTGGATCACATCAGCCGCGCCGACGGCTGCAAGGTCTACTTTGCCGACGGCAGCTGGGTCATTTGCCGCTTCTCCGGCACGGAGCCGCTGCTGCGTATGGCTGCCGAGGCAGACACACAGGCGCAGGCCGAGAGCTATATCGCCGCGTGGCAGGCTCTGCTGGCGCTGTAAGAACTAAAAAAATTTGGAAATGTTGCATTTGCAACTTATCTAAACCGCGCCGCCGTGGTATACTGACGCCAGTAAGTGAGAGGGGCGACCCTCAAAATCAATAGAAAAAATGTTATGGAGGATACGATTATGAAGAAGTGGGTATGTCCTGTTTGCGGTTATGTTCATGAAGGCGATGTTCCCCCCGCCGAGTGCCCTGTCTGCCACGTCAGCGGCGACAAGTTCCTGCTCCAGTCCGAGGAGAAGTCCTGGGCCGCCGAGCACGTTGTAGGCGTCGGCAAGGTCTTCGGTGACGATGTCCCCGAGGAGGTCCGTCAGGAGATCATCGACGGTCTGCGCGCCAACTTCGAGGGCGAGTGCTCCGAGGTGGGTATGTATCTGGCCATGGCCCGTGTGGCCCATCGTGAGGGCTATCCCGAGATCGGTATGTACTGGGAGAAGGCCGGTCTGGAGGAGGCCGAGCACGCCGCCAAGTTCGCCGAGCTGCTGGGCGAGGTCATCACCGACAGCACCAAGAAGAACCTGCAGATGCGCGTGGACGCCGAGAACGGCGCGACCGCCGGCAAGTTCGAGCTGGCCAAGCTGGCGAAGAAGTACAACCTCGACGCCATCCATGACACCGTGCATGAAATGGCCCGCGATGAGGCGAGACACGGCAAGGCCTTTGAGGGTCTGCTGAACCGCTACTTCGGCAAGTAAAACACATAAAAAGGAAGACCGCCGAAGCGGTCTTCCTTTTTGCACTGTCTGCGAGGCAGCGCACGTTTACTCCCCTGCGGAGATGATTTGCTCCTCCGCGTCCTGCTGTGCCGCTATCAGCGTCACCTGCGCCTGCGATATCCGCCCCTTCTCCAGTTGCTCCAGCGCGTCCGTGATTGCGTTGAACAGCTTCAGATACAGCTTTTGATAACGTTCCATGCAGCCTCCTGAAAACTATAAAACGTAGTTAGTAGTAACTACGTAATTATAATATACTAAAAATCCCTCTGTCAAGGTACACTGTAAAAAATGAGGTGAAGGTATGGCAGAGGAGATCAGGATCACGAAAAAGGCTGCCCGCAGAGGGGATGACGGCTGCAAGATCGTTTCCGTGCGGATGCGGGATGAACTGGTGGCGCGGCTGGATGCGCTCTCGGTAAAAACAAACCGTTCCCGAAACGAGCTTATCAACATGCTGCTGGACGCGGCCATCGACATCGTCAAGGTCGAGGAGTAATATTCTCCGCTCCGCAAAAGCCAAAGAAGGCCGCTTCGGCGGCCTTCTTTTTCCTATTACTGCCTTCGTCGGCAAAGGGGCTGTTCCGCACCTGCGGGTGCGGGTCACTTTTGGCCGCAGCCCCAAAAGTGACCAAAAGAGCTGCTTGAAACCGCAGGTTTCAAGACTTCCTTCGCGCCTGTAAAAATTACTTTTACGGGAATGTGTTCCTCGTGCTGTGGGCGCGGTGGCAACAACGCCTAACTGCTGCATTGACCTTCTCCTATCCCCGCTTCCGCTTACACAACAAAATTTGCCGCCGCATTCTTCTAAAAGCCTTCGCGGCCCGTCGGGCCGCACCTACACATGCCGCCAACGGCGGCATGTGCGCGATTTGATAATCGCCAAAACGGTAGAACCGCGCACTTCTGCATTTTGGCACCTTAAGCGGCAGCGGGGACAGGAGAACGTCAATTCTACATTTAGAGAGGTTTACAGCGAGTCATCAGCGCGAGGAATGCACGACAATAAGCTATCCTGTGCGGGGCGCGAGCGGATTTTCAAACCGCAGGTTTGAACGGCGTTTTTGCCCACTTTTGCCGACGGGGTCAAAAGTGGGTCGCGCCGCGGCGCGAAGCCTCCTCTTGCTGGCTGTGGCCAAAAGCGCGCCCCGCCTTGCCTTTTCTCCGCATCTGTGCTACAATGTCCCTGTATGAGCGCAAAACTGCCGAAAGGAGCGTTCCCTATGAACGAAGAACTGAAGCATATCCTCTCCCGCGTGGATCATACCCTGCTGAGCCAGACGGCCACCTGGGCGGAGATCAAGGCCATCTGCGATGACGGCGTGAAGTACGGCTGCGCCAGCGTCTGCATCCCCGCCAGCTATGTCAGGCAGGCCGCGGACTATGTGGCCGGCAAGATCGCCGTCTGCACGGTCATCGGCTTCCCCAACGGCTACGACACCACCGCCGCCAAGTGCTTCGAGGCCGCCGACGCCGTGAAAAACGGCGCGTCCGAGGTGGACATGGTCATCAACCTCGGCTGGGTCAAGGACGGCCTGTACGATCAGGTGCTGGACGAGATCAGGGCTGTGAAGGGCCATTGTGACGGGCGGGTGCTGAAGGTCATCATCGAGACGTGTATGCTCACCGAGGCCGAGAAGATCGAGCTGTGCCGCGTGGTGTCCGAATCCGGCGCGGACTATATCAAGACCTCCACCGGCTTCGGCGGCGGCGGAGCCACCCGCGAGGATGTGGCCCTGTTCAAGGCCCACGTGGCGCCCCATGTGAAGATCAAGGCCGCCGGCGGCATCGCCGACCTCAACGACGCCCGGGACTTCATCGCGCTGGGCGCGGACCGGCTGGGCACCAGCCGCATCGTCAAGGCCGTTAAGGCCATGGAGCAGTGATCCCGTACCCATATTTTATATAAGGAGGACTTACTATGCCTACTCCCCACAACGCCGCCGCCAAGGGCGACATCGCCAAGACCATCCTCATGCCCGGCGACCCTCTGCGGGCCAAATTCATCGCCGAGACGTTCTTCACCGACCCCAAGCTGTTCAACAACATCCGCGGCGTACAGGGCTATACCGGCACCTATAAGGGCGTGCCCGTTTCCGTTATGGCCAGCGGCATGGGAATGCCCTCCATGGGTCTCTATGCCTATGAGCTGTACACTCAGTACGACGTAGACAACATCATCCGCGTCGGCTCCGCCGGCGCCATGCGCGCCGATCTGGCGCTGGGCAGCGTGGTGGCCGGTCAGGGCGCCTGCACCAACTCCAGCTTCGCCGACCAGTACGAGCTGGGCGGCACCTTCGCCCCCATCTGCGACTTCGACCTGCTGATGGCCGCCGTGGAGAGCGCCAGAGAGCTGGGCGTAAAGATGCCCGTGGGCAACCTCTATTCCTCCGACACGTTCTATGACGCCGCCGGCCGCAATCTGCGCTATGCCAAGATGGGCGTCATGGCCGTGGAGATGGAGGCTGCCGGCCTGTACTGCACCGCCGCCTATACCGGCAAGCGCGCGCTGGCCATCTGCTCCATCTCCGACAACCTCATCACCGGAGAGGAGCTGCCCCCTGAGGACCGGCAGACCACCTTCACCAATATGATGAAGATCGGTCTGGAGGTCGCCGTGAAAATGGCTGCCAAGTGAGGCTGTCTGCACATATCGCACAAAGGATATGTTAATTATTGCGAAAATTTGTTCAGAATGCCCCTGAAAAGTCCGGAAATTGCTTGCCAATCCCAAAAGAATCTGCTATAATGCACCCTGCGGTGAGAGGGCTGCCTCTCCCGCGCAGCCGTGGTTTTCCCGCCGCAAGGCGTGAAAATAAAAAAATTAGGAAGGTAGAATTAGGATCATGAAAAAGTTTCTTGCTCTGATTCTGGCTCTGGTCATGGCTCTGTCTCTGGTCGCCTGCGGCGAGCAGAAGCAGCCCGACACTCAGGAGCCGGACAACTCCGGCAACGATGCGGAGATCACCTACAAGGTCGCAATGATCACCGACTACGGCGACATCACCGACCAGTCCTTCAACCAGACCACCTACGAGGCCTGCAAGGCTTTCGCGGAGGCCAACGGTGTGGACTTCCAGTACTTCAAGCCCGCCGGCGATAACACCGCCGACCGTGTGGCCATGATCGAGAGCGCTATCGACCAGGGCTACAACGTCATCGTGATGCCCGGCTACGCCTTCGGCGCCGCCATCGCGGAGACCGCCCCCAACTTCTCCGATGTCAAGTTCATCGCGCTGGACGTGTCCGCCGGTGACCTGGGCGAGGGCTTTGTGGTTCCCGCCAACCTGTACTGTGCTGTGTATCAGGAAGAGCTGTGCGGCTACATGGCCGGCTACGCTGCTGTGAAGCTGGGCTACAAGAACCTGGGCTTCCTGGGCGGCATGGCTGTCCCCGCTGTTGTCCGCTATGGCTACGGCTTTGTGCAGGGCGTTGATGCTGCCGCTGCCGAGCTGAAGCTGACCGATGTGAAGGTCAACTATGTGTACGGCGGTCAGTTCTTCGGCGATGCTGACATCACCGCTAAGATGGATACCTGGTATGCCGGCGGCACGCAGGTCGTGTTCGCCTGCGGCGGCGGTATCTACACCTCCGCTGTGGACGCTGCCAAGAAGGTCGAGGGCGCCAAGGTCATCGG
>CAKTOK010000040.1 GCA_934589835.1 uncultured Oscillospiraceae bacterium
CTGTTCGCCAGCGAGGACATCGTCCACAGCTACCCCCACTGCTGGCGCTGCAAGCAGCCCATCATCTTCCGCGCCACGCCCCAGTGGTTCTGCTCCGTGGACTCCTTCAAGGATGACGCCATCGCCGCCTGCGAGGATGTCCGCTGGGTCCCCGCCTGGGGCAAGGATCGTATGCGCTCCATGATCCTGGAGCGCACCGACTGGTGCATCAGCCGCCAGCGCCGCTGGGGTCTGCCCATCCCCGTGTTCTACTGCAAGGACTGCGGCAAGCCCGTCTGCACCCCCGAGAGCATCGAGGCCGTGGCCGGGTTGTTCGAGAAGGAGGGCTCCAACGCCTGGTTCGACAGAGACGCCGCCGACATCCTGCCCAAGGGCTTCACCTGCCCCCACTGCGGCAAGGCCGCCGGATTTGATAAGGAGACGGACACGCTGGACGGCTGGTTCGACTCCGGCTCCACCCACTTTGCCGCTATGGAGCGCGATCAGGGCTTCTGGCCTGCCACCATGTACATCGAGGGCCTGGATCAGTATCGCGGCTGGTTCCAGTCCTCCCTGCTGGTGGCCGTGGGCGCTCTGGGCCGCGGCGCACCGTTCAAGGAGTGCGTCACCCACGGCTGGACCGTGGACGGCGAGGGCAAGGCCATGCACAAGTCTCTGGGCAACGGCATGGACCCCGCCGAGATCTTCGAGAAGTACGGCGCGGACCTGCTCCGCCTGTGGGCCGGCTCCGCCGACTACCACGTGGATGTCCGCTGCTCCGACGAGATCTTCAAGCAGCTGAGCCAGAACTACCTGAAGTTCCGCAACACCTGCAAGTTCTGCCTGGACAATCTGGTGAACTTTGACCCCGACCATCTGGTGCAGCCCGATGAGCTGCTGCCGCTGGACAAGTGGGCCGTTACCCGCCTGAACGCTCTGATTGAGAAGGTCTTCGCCGCCTACGACGAGTACGAGTTCCATGTGGTGTCCCACATGATCAACGACTTCTGCGTGGTGGACCTCAGCTCCTTCTACTTCGACATCATCAAGGATCGCCTGTACTGCGGCGAGGAGAACGGTCTGGAGCGCCGCAGCGCCCAGACGGCCGTCTGGCTGATTTTGGACGCCATGACCCGTATGTTTGCCCCCATTCTGGCCTTCACCTGCGACGAGGTCTGGCTGGCCATGCCTCACCGCGCCGCCGATGATGCCCGCAACGTCCTGTTCAACGAGATGGTCCAGCCCTACAACGGCTATGCCCTCTCTGAGGAGGAGATGGCCCGCTGGGCCCGCATCGCCGCCCTCCGTACCGCCGTCAACGGCGCTCTGGAGCAGGCCCGCGCCGATAAGACCATCGGCAAGAGTCTGGAGGCCGAGGTGGACCTGACCGTTACCGCCGAGGACGCGTTCCTGGCCGACATGGACGCTGCCGCTCTGGCCGATGTCCTCATTGTCTCTCAGGTCCGCGTGGACGTGGGCGCGGCGCAGTCCGTGACCGTCCGCCCCGCCGGCGGCGCCAAGTGCCTGCGCTGCTGGAAGGTCCTGCCCACCGTGGGCAGCGACGCCGGACACCCCGAGCTGTGCCCCCGCTGCGCCGCCGTGGTCAAAAAGCTCCCCGTCATGGAATGATCCCCCATATACCGCACAAGGGAGGTCTGCCGGAACGGCAGACCTCCCTTTTTTATTCCTTCGCCTTCAGCCTCCGCAGCTGGGCCTGAAACTCCTCCGGCAGCGGGCAGTGCAGCTCCACCGCCTCGCCGGTGCGCGGATGGATGAACCGCAGCCCCACGGCGTGCAGGCACTGTCCCGTCAGACCGGCCACCGGCTTTTTCGCGCCATACACCGTATCTCCCAAAATCGGATGGCCGATATAGGCCATGTGCACCCGGATCTGGTGGGTCCGCCCCGTCTCCAGCCGGCACCGCACATGGGTCGCGCCGCTGTACCGCGCGATGACCTCCCAATGCGTCACGGCGGGCCGCCCGCCGGCCACCACCGCCATTTTCTTCCGATCCGACGGATGCCGTCCGATGGGCGCGTCCACCGTGCCGCTGTCCTGCCGCAGATTCCCCACCACCAGACACTCGTAGGTCCGCGCCAGCGTGTGGTCGCTGAGCTGGGCGCTCAGCCCCAGATGGGCCGCATCGTTCTTGGCCGCAATGATGAGCCCGCTGGTGTCGCGGTCAATGCGGTGTACGATCCCGGGCCGCTTCTCGCCGCCGATACCGGACAGCGACGCCCCGCAGTGGTGCAGCAGCGCATTGACCAGCGTACCGTCGGGATGTCCCGGCGCCGGATGGACCACCAGCCCCGCCGGCTTGTTCACCACGATGACGTCCTCATCCTCGTACACCACGTCCAGCGGGATGTCCTGCGCCGCCACGGCGGCGTCCCGCACCTCCGGCACATCCACCGTCACCGTCTCGCCGCCGGCCATGCGATAGCTCTTGGCCGCCGTTTTGCCGTCCACGGCTACGCGCCCCTCCTCGATGTACCGCGCCGCCTGCGAGCGGGTCAGCCCATTGGCCGCTGCGGCCACGAAGGCGTCCAGCCGCCCGCCGGCGTCCGCCGCCTCAGCCTTCAGATGCAGCGTCATCCCTCGGCTCCTTCTTCTTATCGTATTTGTCGTAGCACCACAGGTAGTACGCGGCGCCCAGCACCACACCAATGACCACGAAGCAGTCCGCCAGATTGAAGATGGGGTAGTCGATAAACAGCAGGTCGAGCATATCCACCACATACCCGCGGCACACGCGGTCAATGACGTTGCCGATGCCGCCGCCCAGCACCAGCACTCCCGCCGTCACGCCCAGCGGATGGCGCACGATCCGCTTCACCAGCAGCCACGCCACCGCCAGCATCAGCACGATGGTCACGGCGGCCAGCAGCCCCGTTTTGCCGGAAAAGCTGCTCCACGCCGCCCCCGTATTGTGCAGCCGCGTCAGCTGCACCACCCCGGGCAGCAGCGGCGCCGACTCTCCCACGGCCAGATGGGTCACGACCCATCCCTTCAGAAGCTGGTCGCCCGCCACGCAGGCCGCCAGCAGCACGATATACCACATAGGGCATCCTCCCTGTCGTAAATTCCTCTCCATCATAGCCTATTTGCCCGCCGTTTGCAACTTTTATTCCGCGGCTTTCTTGTATTGCGCGCCGCCCTGTGCTATAATAGCATATTCAAATATCGCCCCGCATCGACACCGGGGCAGGGAGGCCCGATTTGGACAGAAAACAGGTATTGATCCCGGCGGAGCAGACCGCCCGCCAGCGGGATTTTGAACAGAAGCTCAAGGAGCGCCACGCCCGGCGCGGCCGTCCGGTCCGCGCCATGGTGGACACCTACGGCTGCCAGCAGAACGTGGCCGACAGCCAGCACATCATGGGAATGCTGGCGGCTATGGGCTGCACCTTCGTCACCGACCCCGCCGAGGCGGACATTGTGGTGCTGAACACCTGCGCCATCCGCGACCACGCGGAAAAGCGGGTCTACGGCACGCTGGGCGCGCTGACCCACACCAAGAAAGCCAACCCCGAGCAGATCATCTGCCTGTGCGGCTGCATGGCCCAGCGCCCGGAGGTGGCGGAGAAGGTCCGCCAGTCCTACCGTCATGTGGATCTGGTCTTCGGCCCCCAGGCCCTCTGGAAATTCCCCGAGCTTCTCTGGCAGGTCTACGCCCACCGCGGCCGCGTCTTCTCCGTGGACGACGAGCACGGCGCCATCGCCGAGGGAATGCCCGTGGTGCGGGAGGGCCGCACCCGCGCGTGGGTGTCCATCATGTACGGCTGCAACAACTTCTGCTCCTACTGCATCGTCCCCTACGTCCGCGGCCGCGAGCGCAGCCGCGAGCCGGAGCAGATCATCGCCGAGGTGCGCGATCTGGTGGCCGAGGGGTACAAGGAGATCACCCTGCTGGGCCAGAACGTCAACTCCTACGGCAAGGATCTGGACACCCCCTGGGACTTCGCCGACCTCCTCTCCGCGCTGGACAAGATCGACGGCGACTATCTCCTGCGCTTCATGTCCTCCCAGCCCAAGGACGCCGGCTACAAGCTGTTCGACACCATGGCCCGCTGCAAGCACGTGGCCAAGCAGCTGCACCTGCCGGTGCAGTCCGGCTGCGACCGGGTGCTGCGCGCCATGAACCGCCCCTACGACAAGGCGCGGTATCTGGACCTTATCACCTACGCCCGCAGGGTCATGCCGGAGCTGGTCCTCACCAGCGACGTCATCATCGGCTTTCCCGGCGAGACGGAGGCCGAGGCCATGGAGACGGTGGCGCTGGCGGAGCAGGTCCGCTTCGACGCCCTGTTCACCTTTCTCTTCTCTCCCCGCCCGGGCACACCGGCCGCCCAGCTGCCGGACCCCGTGCCCCGCGCCGATAAGCAGGTCTGGTTCGACCGTCTCTGCGCCGCCCAGAACCGCATTTCCGAGGAGATCCACGCCGGCTATGTGGGCCAGACCCTCCGCTGCCTCATCGACGGGCGGAGCGAGGACAGCCGCTGGCCCCTGACCGCCCGCACCAACGGCGGGCGTCTGGTCCATCTGGCGGGCGACCCCTCCGCCATCGGCGCGTATCACGATGTAAAGATCACCGACAGCAATACCTGGGCGCTGTTCGGCGAGCTGGTATAACGTTTCCCACGAAGGAGGCATCCGCATGGCAGAGCTGACCCCCATGATGCGCCAATATATGGAGATCAAGGAGCAGAACCCCGACTCCATCCTGTTCTTCCGTCTGGGCGACTTCTACGAGATGTTCGGCCCCGACGCCCGCACGGCGTCCAGAGAGCTGGATCTGGCCCTGACCACCCGCGACAAGGACAAGACCAAATCCTTTGACGACAAGATCCCCATGTGCGGCATCCCCTACCACGCCTCCGACGCCTATATTGCCCGCCTCATCGCCAAGGGCTACAAGGTAGCCATCTGCGAGCAGACGGAGGACCCCGCCGCCGCCAAGGGCCTTGTGAAGCGGGACATCATCCGCGTTGTCACCCCCGGCACGGTCATCGACGAATCCTGCCTCAGTGCCGAGCGCAGCAACTACCTGTGCGGCGTGTATCTGGACGATACCGGCGCGAGCCTGTGCGCCTGCGACGTGTCCACCGGCAAGGCGCAGGCCACGGTGTTCACCGGTCCCGACCGGATCCGCGCCCTCCTCAACGAGATGGGCCGCTTCTCTCCTGCCGAGGCGGTGCTGAACGAGACCGCCTATTTTGATGAAGCGCTGCACCGGACCCTGACAGACCGGTTCGGCTGCCACATGGAGAAGCTCCCCGCCTCCCGCTTCTCCGCGGAGGACGCGGAGAAGAAGGTCCGCGCCCAGTTCGGCTCCGACGCGCTGGACCGCCTGCCGCGGGACAACCTGACGCCCCTGCTGGCGCTGGGCGGCCTGCTGGGCTACCTCTATGAGACGCAGAAGACCGATCTGGGCCATCTGGACCAGCTGACGTGGTACCGCACCGGCCAGTATATGGAGCTGGACCTGACGGCCCGCCGCAATCTGGAGCTGACGGAGACGCTGCGGGGCAAGGAAAAGCGCGGCAGCCTCCTGTGGGTGCTGGACAAGACCAAAACCGCCATGGGCGCCCGCAACCTTCGGGCATGGCTCCAGCAGCCGCTGGTGGACGTGGCCGCCATCGACCGGCGGCTCAGCGCCGTAGCCGCGCTGGCGGAGCATACCGTGGCGCGGGAGGAGCTGACGCTGGCTCTCAGCGGCATCGCCGACATGGAACGGCTCATCGGGCGGGTGGTCTACGGCTCTGCCGGCGGACGGGATCTGGTGTCCCTCCGCTCGTCCATGGAGCGGCTGCCCGCCGTCAAGGCCCAGCTGGCCGCCTTCCCCTCCGGCGCCCTGCACCAGCTGGATCAGCAGCTGGAGGATCTCAGCGATCTGGCCGCCCTCATCGGTGAAACGCTGGTGGACGAGCCTCCCTTCTCCGTGCGGGAGGGCGAGATGATCCGGGACGGCTTTGATCCCGAGGTGGACCGCCTGCGGGGCATCCTCCACGGCGGCAAGAGCTTTCTGGCGCAGATGGAGGCGGAGGAAAAGGAAAAGACCGGCATCCGCACCCTGAAGATCGGCTATAACAAGGTCTTCGGCTATTACATTGAGGTGTCCAACTCCTTTAAGGAGCAGGTGCCCGACCACTATATCCGCAAGCAGACGCTGGTCAACGGCGAGCGCTATATCACCCAGGAGCTGAAGGATCTGGAGCATGACGTGCTCACTGCCAAGGATCGGGACGCGGCACTGGAATACGAGCTGTTTTCCTCCCTGCGCGTGAAGCTGGCGGAGGCCGTCACCCGCGTCCAGCTGGCCGCGTCCCTCATCGCCCAGCTGGATACCCTGTGCTCCTTTGCCTCCGTGGCGGTGAAGAACAACTACTGCCGCCCCAGCGTGGACGAGTCCGGCGTCATTGAGATTCAGGCCGGCCGCCACCCCGTGGTGGAGAAAATGCGCGCCGATGCGCTGTTCGTCCCCAACGACACCCTCATGGGCGCCAGAGAGGACCGCGTCAGCATCATCACCGGCCCCAACATGGCCGGCAAATCCACCTATATGCGTCAGGTAGCGCTGATCGTCCTCATGGCGCAGGTGGGCAGCTTCGTCCCCGCTCACGACGCCCATATCGGCGTGGTGGACCGCATCTTCACCCGTATCGGTGCCAGCGACGATCTCTCCGCCGGCCAGTCCACCTTTATGGTGGAGATGACGGAGGTGTCCGACATTCTCCGCACCGCCACGAAGAACAGCCTTCTCATTCTGGACGAGATCGGCCGCGGCACCTCCACCTTCGACGGGATGTCCATCGCCCGCGCTGTGCTGGAGCACTGTGCCGAGAAGCTGAAGGCCAAGACGCTGTTCGCCACCCACTATCACGAGCTGACGGCGCTGGAGCAGACGCTGCCCAACGTCCGCAACTATAACATTGCCGTCCGCGCCCGGGGCGAGGACATCATCTTCCTGCGGAAGATCGTCCCCGGCGGGGCCGACCGCAGCTACGGCATTGAGGTAGCCAAGCTGGCGGGCCTGCCCGACAGCGTACTCAAGCGCGCCCGCGCCATTCTGGAGGAGCTGGAGAGCCAGTCCGGCCGTCCCGCCCCCGCCGCCGTGCCGGACGATCAGCTGTCGCTGACCGCCATGGCCGAGAATGAGGTGGCGGAGCAGCTGCGCCGGACGCAGGTAGACTCCCTCAGCCCGCTGGAGGCCCTGAACCTGCTGTACGAGCTGAAGAAACGACTGGGGAACGGCTGACGCCCCCCGGTATGCTGCTTTACGAAACCGAAACGCCCTTGAAAGGAGGCTCGTTTTATGCCCCAGATCCAACAGCTCCCGCCCCATCTGGCGGACCTGATCGCCGCCGGCGAGGTGGTGGAGCGCCCCGCCTCCGTGTGTAAGGAGCTTCTGGAAAACGCCCTTGACGCCGGCGCCTCCGCCATTTCCGCGGAGCTGGAAAAGGGCGGCCTGACCTACATCCGCATCACCGACAACGGCTGCGGCATCGCGCCGGACCAGCTGCCCACCGCCTTCCTGCGCCACGCCACCAGCAAGCTCCGCCGCGCCGAGGACCTTTCCGCCATCGGCACGCTGGGTTTCCGCGGCGAGGCGCTGGCCGCCATCGCCGCCGTGTCGCGGGTGGATATTTTTTCCAGGCAGACCGGCGCGGACTGCGGCGCTATGCTCCATCTGGAGGGCGGCGTTCCCGCAGCCGTCACGGAGGCCGGATGCCCCGACGGCACCACCGTCTGCGTGCGGGACCTGTTCTACAACACCCCCGCCCGCATGAAGTTTATGAAGAAGGATTCCGCCGAGGGCGCCGCCGCCGCAGGCGTCGTGACCCATCTGGCGCTGAGCCATCCCGACGTATCCTTCAAGCTGCTGCGGGACGGGCAGGAGATCCTGCACACCCCCGGCGACGGCCAGCTGCTGTCCGCCATCTATGCGGCGCTGGGCCGGGACTTTGCCGCCGGACTGCTGCCGGTCAGCGGCAGCGGCGGCAGCGTGCGGGCCAAGGGCTTTGTCACAAGGCCCTTGGCCGGTCACGGCACCCGGGGCCGCCAGCTGTTCTTCGTCAACGGACGGTTCGTCAAGAGCCAGCTGCTCACCGCCGCTGTGGAGGAGGCCTACCGCAACCGCCTGCTGAAGGGCAAATTCCCGGGATGCGTCCTACATATCACGCTGCCCGTGCAGGAGGTGGACGTGAACGTGCACCCTGCCAAGACCGTGGTGAAATTTGCCTCTGATAAGGCGGTGTTTGACGCGGTGTACTACACCGTAAAGGATGCGCTGGACCGCGAGGGCCAGCGCGCCGCACCGGAGAAAAAGCCGTTCTACCGGTCTATGACCGCCGCAGAATTCCGCGAAGGCTCGGCGGGTAACGATACATCGCTCTTTGTGACCGGACGGCCTGTAGGCTCCGCTGTCACCGGCGGAGCGGGCCACCCAGACCGCGGCGGGCCGGCAGCGTCCGCCAGCGGCGCACGCCTTGCAGGCGGACAGGCCGCAAGCCGCTTTGTCCCCGCCGAGAGGCTGGCAGAAGCGGCGCGGCAGAATGTGCCATCAGGGCCATCAGGGCCGTCAGGGCAGCCGGACTGGCCTCATCAGGGCACGGTGCTGGAGGTCCGTGACGCCGTGCAGCAGCCGGAGCGATCCTTCACCGTCCCCACCGGACGAGAGGGACTGGTATACCATATCACGCCGCCGGAAGCGGCGAAGCATACCGTGCAGACAGAAGACACGGACAGGGCACAGGGCATTTCCGCAGAGCGCGGGGCGGAATACGCCCCGCAGCCGGACGTACCGGCGGCGCAGGGCCCTGTGCAGCAGGAGCTGACCATGCCGGAGACGGCGGACGGCGGCGAGGCGCCGTGGCGCATCGCCGGCGAGGTGCTGAAAACCTACATCATCTGCGAGGACGGGGACCAGAACGTGTGGCTCGTTGACAAGCACGCCGCCCATGAGCGCATCCGCTTCGACGCACTGAAGGCAGACCCCGTGCCGCCCATGGCCCAGCAGCTGATGACGCCCGCCGCCGTGACGCTGACCGCCGAGGAGTACGGCGCGGTGCTGGAGCGGCTGGACACCCTGGCCCAGTACGGCTTTTTGTGTGAGGACTTCGGGGACGGCACGGTGCTGGTGCGGGAGATCCCCGACTACATTCGGGCGGAGGACACCGCCGCCACGCTGGAGGAGCTGGCCCAGAAGCTGGTTTTGCAGCAGGATGACCCCGACGGCGCGCGGGACGAGCTGCTGCACACCATGGCGTGCAAGTCCGCCATCAAGGCGGGCATGACCACCGACAGCGCCGAGCTGGCGGAGCTCGTGAGGCAGGTACAGTCCGGCGCTATCCGGTACTGCCCCCACGGCAGGCCGGTGGCGGTGAAGCTGCGGAAATACGAAGTGGAAAAGATGTTCAGGCGGGCGTGAACGCGCCGCAAGGGAGGTGAGCCGGTGGCACAGCGGGTGATCTGCGTGGTGGGCCCCACCGCATCGGGCAAGACGAAAATGGGCGTGGCGCTGGCGCAGCGCTTTCACGGTGAGGTGGTGTCCGTGGACTCCATGCAGATCTATCGGGGCATGGCCATCGGCACCGCCGCCCCCACTCCTGAGGAGATGGAGGGCGTGCCTCATCACATGATCGGCGTGGCCGATCCGGCGGAGCAGTGGTCGGCGGCGCGGTTCGCTGCGGCGGCGGATCGCTGCGTGCAGGATATCCTGCGCCGCGGGAAGCAGCCCATTTTCGTGGGCGGCACCGGCCTGTATCTGGACGCGCTGGTGCGGGGCAGCGCCTTCGCCGCCGGACAGCAGGGCGGGCCGGTGCGGCAGGCCTTGCAGCAGCGGCTGGCCCGAGAGGGCGCGGCGGCGCTGCTGGCGGAGCTGGCGCAGGTCGATCCGGAAACGGCGGCGCGGCTCCACCTGCGGGATGAAAAGCGCATCCTGCGGGCGCTGGAGGTGTATCAGGAGACGGGCGAGACCATCAGCGAGCACGACCGGAAAAGCCGCGAGACGCCGAACCGGTACGATGCGCTGTACATCGGGCTGAGCTTTCGGGACCGGCAGGATCTGCGGGACCGGATCGACCGGCGGGTGGACGCCATGGTGGCGCAGGGTCTGCCGGAGGAGGTGCGGCAGCTGCTGAGCAGCGGCCTGCCCCGGGACGCCACAGCCCTGCAGGCCATCGGCTACAAGCAGTTTCTGGCAGTAGCCGACGGGACGGCCACCGAGGCGGAGGCGGTGGAGGAGATCAAGCTCCGGTCCCGCCAATATGCCAAGCGGCAGCTGACGTGGCTGCGGCGCAATCCCGCCATCCACTGGATCCTGTGGGAAAAAGAACCAGATTTTTCGCAGGCTCTCCAAAATGCGACAGAATTCCTGACCGCCGCCGGCGTATGCTGAGAGCGGCGGACGGGCCATATCGTCCGCACACAGATAAAAAGGAGCAGACGATATGCAAAAGACAAACAACCTTCAGGAAATTTTCCTCATGCACGCCCGCAAGCAGAACATCCCCGTGACCATGTTTCTGGTCAACGGCTTCCAGCTGCGGGGCGTCATCACCGGCTTTGACTGTTTTGTGGTCATTCTGGACTCCGAGGGAAAGCAGCAGGTCATCTACAAGCACGCCATCTCCACCATTGCGCCGGCCAGACCGGTGGCGCTGCGGGAGGAGGCGGCGGAGGAGGACCGGTAGCCCCTCTGTCCGGCGGACCGCCGAGAGATAAAAAGGACGTATCATGAAGAAAACATCGCCCCTTATGAGAATACTGCCCTTTGCCGTGCTGGCGGCGGTGCTGGTCTATTTCGCCGTGCAGCTGTACAACTACCTGTCCGACCCCGTGACCACCACGCTGGTGACAGAGGGGCAGGCGGAGGACACCATTGCCCTCAACGGCTGGCTGGTACGGGATGAGGAGGTGCTGCCCGCCCAGAGCGGCACCCTCAGCCGCGTGCAGCAGGAGGGGCAGCGCGTAGGTGTGGGGCAGGTGCTGGCCATGGTCTATGCCAACGACAGCGCCTTGCAGACCGTGAGCCAGATCGAGACGCTGGAGCTGCAGCTCCAGCAGCTGCAATTCGCGCTGACCTCCTATCTGGATCCCGATGCGGCGCTGAAGCTGGACACCTCCATTACCGGCAACATCCTGACGCTGCGGCAGTCGCTGACCGGCGGGGACTACACCGCCGCAGAGAGCGACATTGCCCAGCTGAAGGCCGCCGTGCTGAAGCGGGACCACCCCTACACCTCGCAGGAGGAGATCCAGACGGAGATCAAATCCGTGGAGGGACAGATCAGCTCCCTGAAGGCGTCGCTGTCCGGCGCCGCCGCTGTGACGGCCAAGGCGGCGGGAACGTACTCCGCCGTCTGCGATGGGTATGAGACGGTGCTGACCACCACGTTTCTGGAGACGGTGACGCCCGGAGCGCTGGCACGGCTTCAGCCTGCCGGTGAGCAGAGCAGCATGGGCAAGCTGATCTACGGCGACTCCTGGTACTATGTGGTGACGCTGACGGAGGAGCAGGCAGCGTATCTCAAGGGGCAGGGCAGCGTGACGCTGCGGTTTGCCAAGGGTTTCGACCAGAATATCCGGATGCAGGTGGAAGCGGTATCCGAGCCGGAGAACGGGCAGGCGGCGGTGACGCTGTCATGCCGGAGGTATCTGGCCCAGACCACGCTGCTGCGGCATCAGGCGGCGGACGTGATCCTGCGGACCTACGAAGGGCTGCGGGTACCGTCCAACGCGCTGCGGGTCAGCGAGGAGGGCGTCACCGGTGTGTACTGCTTAGATGGCGTTACCGCCTCGTTCCGGCCGGTGGCGGTGCTGTATCAGGGACAGGGCTATGCGCTGGTGCGGCCCGCCGACGGCACCTCCGATACCCGCACGCTGCGGGTGGGGGACGAGGTCATCGCCACCGCAGGCCAGCTGCATGACGGCAAGGTAATACGATAACAGGCCACAGGGTCAGGGCAGAAAGAACAAAGGAGGAGCTTCTCATGTCTATTGCGGAAAATATTGCGGAGGTACGCCGCCAAATCGATGCGGCGGCCCGTGAAACGGGGCGCACCGGCGCTGATATCACGCTGGTGGGCGCCAGCAAGATGAACGATGCGGCGGCCTGTCGGGAGGCCATCGCGGCGGGCATCGACGTGCTGGGGGAGAACCGCGTGCAGGAGATGACGGCCAAGCTGGCCCAGCACGCCTACGACGGGGTCCCGCTGCACTTTATCGGGCATTTGCAGCGCAACAAGGTCAGGCAGGTGGTGGGCCATGCGGCGCTTATCCAGTCTGTGGGCTCGCCGGAGCTGCTGGCGGAGATCCAGCGGCAGGCGGACAAGCTGGGCATCGTGCAGGACATCCTGCTGGAGGTGAACATCGGCGGCGAGGCGGCCAAGAGCGGCTTCGCGCCGGAGGCGGTGGAGGCCGCCGCCGCGCAGGCCCAAGAGATGGACCATGTGCGGGTACGGGGGCTGATGACCATTCCGCCGGCGGACGCCACCCGTGCGGAGAATATGGTGTATTTTGAAAAAGTACGCGCACTATATGTTGACATAAATCAAAAAATGTACGATAATGGGCTAGAGTATCTTTCTATGGGCATGAGCGGCGATTTCGCCGATGCGATCCGTGCGGGCAGCAACATGGTCCGCGTGGGCACCGCCATTTTCGGCGCCAGAGATTATTCAAAATAAACGCGGGAGGTATTTTTCAATGGGCTTCATGGACGAGCTGAAAAAGATCATTCATCCCTACGATGATGAGGATTACGACTACGAGGACGATTTCGAGGAGCCTGTCAAGGAGTCCCGTTCCCCGTTTGAGGACCGCAAGGAGGATCGGCGCACCGAGGAGCGCCGCAATGAGGACCGCCATAACAAGGTGGTGAATATCCACGCCACCACCCAGCTGAAGGTGGTGCTGGTGAAGCCGGAGCGGTTCGAGAATGCCTCCGAGATCGCCGACCATCTGAAGGAGAAGCGGACGGTGGTGCTGAACCTGGAGTCCACCAACAAGGATGTGGCCCGCCGGCTCATCGACTTCCTCTCGGGTGTGGCCTATGCCGGCGAGGGCAAGATCAAGAAGGTGGCGGCCAACACCTATATTATCACGCCGTACTCCGTGGATATCATGGGCGATCTCATTGATGAGCTGGAGAACAACGGCCTGTATCTGTAAGAGCATAAAGAAAGGGATCGGAGGGTTCATCCATGTTTACACCGCAGGAAGTTTCTGAGAAGGTATTCCCCAAGGCATCGTTCGGCAGCAGCGGTTACAGCACCGGCCCGGTGGACGAGTTTCTGGATGCGCTGACGGAGGACTATGCCGCGCTGTTCAAGGAGAATGTCACGCTGAAGGCCAAGCTGAAGGTGCTGGCGGAGAAGGTGGAGGAGTATCGCTCCACGGAGGACGCCATGCGGCAGACGCTGCTGACGGCACAGAAGATGGCCTCCAAGCTGGTGCAGGAGGCGCAGGCCGAGAAGGATCAGCTGCTGGCCGATGCCAAGGCCGAGGCCGCGCAGGAGGTGCAGCGGCTGGAGGACGAGAAAAAGGCCGCGGAGCAGAAGCTGGCCATGGCCCAGGAGAAGCTGGCGGACTTTATCCGCCGGTCCGACGAGCTGTGCCAGGCCCAGTCCGCGTTTTTGCAATCCCTGCCGGAGCTGGAGCTGGCGGCGGCACAGCCGGCAGAGCAGGCGGCGGAGAGCGCGGTGGTGGATTCCATTGAGCAGGACATCCTCAGCCAGTACGATGCGGCGGAGGCGGAGACGGTACAGCCGGAGACGCCCGCCGTCACCGACGAGCCCACCATCAAATTCCCGCCGGTGGACAGCGGCACCGTTCCCGCCGACTTCCGGCTGAGTCTGGACGAGCTGAAGTTCGGACGGAACTACAACGGCAAATAAGCAGAACAACCAAAAAGGCGGCCGGCGGCCGCCTTTTTTCGGGGAAGCCGCGCCGCGCCGCAGAAAGCGCCGCATGGACGAGGAAACGCTGCACGGACGGGGAAACACCGTGCGGCGGAGGAGCGGCCGCGCAGGCAAACGCCTGCGGGCAGAGGAGCGCCGGCGGGCAGAAGGAGCAACACATGAACACAAAGCCGATCATCGCGCTGCTGTACGATTTCGACAAGACGCTGTGTACCACCGACATGGAGGACTATGCGTTTATTCCGGCGCTGGGCTACACGCCCGCCCAGTTCTGGCACAGGGCCAACACCTTCGGGCGGGACAACCGGATGGACGGGCTGCTGGCCTATATGTACACCATGATCGAGGAGTGCCGCGCCCAGGGAAAGCGGCTGGACCGGGATTTTCTGGTGCGCTGCGGCCACAGCATGGAGCTGTTCCCCGGCGTGCGGGAGTGGTTCGGGCGCATCAATGCCTTCGGCGAGGCGCAGGGCGTCACGGTGGAGCACTACGTCATCTCCTCCGGCCTGCGGGAGATTATTGAGGGCAGCGGTATCGCCCACGAGTTTCGGGAGATCTACGCCTGCGAATTCTTCTACAACGCGGAGGGACTGGCCACATGGCCCAAGCTGGACGTCAACTTCACCAACAAGACCCAGTTCGTCTACCGCATCAACAAGGGTGTGCTGGATGTGTCCGACGACAAGACGCTGAACGACTCCATGCCCGACGACAGCAAGCGCATCCCCTTCACCAACATGATCTATGTGGG